>JANQLI010000237.1 GCA_028280675.1 Alphaproteobacteria bacterium | reverse complement strand
TTGACCTGGCCACACGAAAGCGCCACATGATGCTGCACACAGAACACGGCGAGGGCAGGGTGCCCCGGCCACCACCATCAAGACGAGGCTATGAGCGTGAGCAGCGATTCCCAAACCGGGCCCCAAACTTGGCCTCAAACTTGGCATGGCACAACCATCCTCACGGTGCGTAAAGGCAATCAGGTGGTTGTCGCAGGCGATGGCCAAGTGAGCCTTGGCAATACGGTGATCAAAAGCAACGCGCGTAAAGTGCGGCCGCTCGGCAAAGGGCATGTTATTTCCGGATTTGCAGGGGCAACCGCCGATGCCATGACGCTGTTTGAACGCCTGGAAGGGAAACTTGAGCAATATCCCAATCAGCTCATGCGCGCTTGCGTCGAACTTGCCAAGGATTGGCGCACAGACCGCTACTTGCGGCGCCTCGAAGCGATGATGCTTGTGGCGGACAAAGATGTCAGCCTGGTGCTCACGGGCACAGGTGATGTGCTTGAACCGGAAAGCGGGGTGATGGGGATTGGCTCCGGCGGCAATTATGCGCTTGCGGCGGCGCGTGCGCTTTATGACACGGATATGTCCGCCGAAGACATCGCCAAACGCTCCATGGCAATCGCCGCCGATATTTGCGTCTTCACCAACACCAATGTGATTATCGAAACATTGAACAATTAAGGTTCCCATTTACACATGTCTGCGTTTTCTCCACGAGAAATAGTCTCCGAACTCGACCGTTATATTATTGGCCAAAATGACGCTAAACGCTCTGTTGCCATTGCATTGCGCAATCGCTGGCGGCGTCAACAACTCTCTGATGATTTGCGCGAAGAGGTGTTGCCGAAAAACATCCTGATGATTGGGCCAACGGGAGTGGGCAAGACCGAGATTTCTCGCCGCCTTGCAAAACTTGCCGGCGCGCCGTTTACCAAAGTAGAGGCCACCAAGTTTACCGAGGTTGGCTATGTTGGGCGCGATGTCGAACAAATCGTCCGCGATCTTGTCGAGGTCGCTATCCATCTGATCCGTGAGAAAAAACACGCGGAAGTGTCTGCGCAAGCGCACCTTCATGCGGAAGAGCGCGTGCTGGACGCCTTGGTGGGCAAAGACGCCAGCGCCACAACGCGCGACTCGTTCCGGCAAAAATTACGCGCGCAAGAGCTTGACGATAAAGACGTGGAGATTGAAATCATTGATCAAAGCAATGTGATGCCGAGTTTTGAAATTCCAGGCATGCCCGGCGCCCAAATGGGGATGATCAATATTCAAGACATCTTTGGCAAAGGCATGGGCGAGCGCACCAAAACACGGCGCATGAAAGTTAAAGACACGTACGATGTTCTCATGCACGAGGAGTCCGACAAGCTCCTTGATGAGGACCAACTGATTCACGAAGCCCTCACAGCCGTGGAAAATGACGGTATCGTGTTCCTGGATGAGATTGATAAAATTTGCGCGCGCACAGAGCGCACAGGCGGTGATGTGAGCAGGGAAGGGGTGCAACGTGACCTACTGCCCCTTATTGAAGGCACAACGGTAAGCACCAAATACGGCACGGTGAAAACCGATCATATTTTGTTTATCGCTTCAGGCGCCTTTCATATCTCGAAACCGTCAGACCTGTTGCCGGAATTGCAAGGACGCCTTCCGATTCGCGTGGAATTAAATGCTCTCACCAATGACGATATGCGCCGCATCTTAACCGAGCCCGAGGCGAGCCTCATCAAGCAATATAAAGCCTTGATGGCTACTGAGGGTTTCACATTAGAGTTTACAGAAGATGGCATTGACGCCCTCGCTGATATTGCAACAGAAGTGAACGCCACTGTGGAAAATATTGGCGCACGGCGTTTGCAAACAGTGTTAGAACGGGTGCTTGAAGAGATCAGCTTCACAGCGGCAGACCGCTCCGGCGAATCTCTCATCATTGACGCCGCATATGTGCGCGACAACATTGGTGATCTTGCGAAAAACGCAGACCTCAGCAAATTTATTCTGTAGACAAATTATCTACGCTTTGCGCAAAATCACATAAGGCGCCCCGCCGCCGCCATGGCGAGGATGGGCTTGTTCAACACCGACAACATGCTGCGCCAAAGCGCCCGACCGCAGCCATTCAGGAACACGTTGACGTAATATACCGGGCATGCCTTCCATATGCAGAGTGTTGAAACTTCCTTTGCCAGTAATCACCAAAACACAGCGCCGGCCAGACTTGCGTGAATAGGCAATAAAGTCTTCAAGGGCGCGGTGTGCTTCGGCTTGGCGATGACCATGCAAATCCAACCGTCCATCAATGTGCATTTTACCGCGGCGCAACTTGCGCAGCGTAGCCCCATCCAATGGCGCGAGTTTTTTCGGGATATGCGGCGGATGTTGCGGCGGTTGATGATAGGTTTGCGTAGATGTTGGGGAGACGGATTTCTTTGACCTTGCAGCCCTTTTGAGCACCGCCTTATCGTCAACATCATACTTTTGCGGATGTATCGGCGTGACGCTTTTTGTTACATGATGCCAAAGAGCACGCTCTTGGGCATTGAGTTTACGATCCTTGCCCATTAGTTACCCGACATAAGTGCTTTAGGCACCAGTGCATACATCATGCCCGGCGCTTGCATTTTACCGGCCTGTTCGGCTGCGTCCTCGCCTGCGCCCCAAAAATAATCGCCCCGTTGCACGCCGCTAATAGCGCCGCCCGTATCCTGCGCAATCATCAAACGCGGCTGATCAAGGTCATCTAAGGCTAACCAGATCGGCGCGCCCAACGGATAATATCGCCGATCAACAGCCAGGCTTGCATGGGGCGTGAGGGAGACACCTTGCGCCCCTAGCGGGCCAAGCGCTGGGTCCGCAACATCTATCTCCCGAAAGAAGACAAAGGATTTATTCTCATTCATCACACTTTGGGCGCGGTCAGGGTTATCACCTAACCACTGTCGGATGGACTGCATCGACACATTTTCTCGGCTGAGCGCCCCCATATCAATCAGTGTGCGTCCTATCGCAGTGTAGGGATGACCGTTTTGGGCATCATAACCAACCCGCATCACCTCACCTGAAGGCAAAAGGATACGGCCGCTGCCTTGAATATGCAGAAAAAAGGCATCCACAGGGTCATCAAGCCAGGCCAGAACAAGATCTTTGGGAAGCGCCCCGGCTTCAATTTGGGCGCGGTCTTCAAAGGGGCTTAAGCGCCCCCTTGTCACCCGTCCGGCAATGCGTTGCCCCTCAAGCGAATCGCGGAAATCACCGAGATTGACCATCACCAGATCGTCAGGCGTACGGTAGAGAGGGGTTTGTGTGTCACCCGTTTGGGCCCGGCTGCCGGACATTTCCGGCTCATAATAGCCTGTGAATAAACCGCGATTGTCGGGATCATCATTAATCAGCACCGGGGTAAACGCAGCCTGAAAAAAAGCTGCGGCATCTGCATCAGCGCTGGCTACAGTAGCGGCTTGTTGACAGATTGCTTGCCACACCGAAACAGGCCCGAAGAGATCTTGAATCAGAGCACTTTTCGAACGGCGGGCAAAGATGTCATCCGGCGGCCTTTTCTGAATATGATCGCAAGACCGCTGAAATGCCGCCAAAGCCAAAGGAAAATGTGTTTGAGCTTCACGGCCACCCCAGCCAGGTAAGTCCTGGAATGTGAGCCGTTGCACGCTTAAACCAACGACTCGTGGGGTAGACAGATAAACAGCGAAGACAGCAATGGAGAAAACCACCGCCACCGCAATAGCGCAAAGGGCGCCGAACAGTGTGCGGTTCGTTGGATCAGATGAAGACGTGCTTTCCATAGGCCGTCGCCGCCAACATGCCTCTTAAGAGAGCGAAAGAATGCAGATCAGGGTTTACCCTGCTGCGGTGCCAATCAATTTCCAATTCGGGTCCCGGCTTGCGGTATTGCGCGCAAATGTCCAGACATCCGTGATTTTCTTCACGGTCACAGGGTCGCCTTCAATAACAGCGCCGTCGGCATTTTTGGTCACGGAGATAATTTCACTGACAAATTTCACGGTGATCTCAGCAACTTTGTCTTTCAGAGTCGCTTGCACGATGTCTGCTTTTTCAATGCCAACAAAATTCGTCTCGATAGAATTCCCTTTAGATTCGCGATCACTCACGGCCTGCTCGAAACTATCGTACACATCCTCAGCAAGAAGCGGTTTGAGCTGTTTGCGATCACCGGCGGCAAAGGCTCCCACGATCATTTCATAGGCGCTGCGTGCCCCGGTGACAAAATGCTGAGGCTCAAATGTCCGATCTGCCATCTGGATTTCGGTTAGGCCTTCCGCCAGAGCCGATCCTTTTGGCGCAAGACGCTCAATAATCGCCTGGTTGGGAGCCGGGGCCTCCTCTGGCGCATCAGCGGTGCTTTTTGCCCCTGGAAGGGGAATGACATTGCCATCACGGCCATCCCGACCTTGGGCAGTATCATGACGTTCGGACTCGCGGTGGCTAAATGGCGGTTGTGTCGGCTTATCATCCCCTGGATTACGCCCTAAAGCATAAATCAGGCGATAAATAATCAACGCCGCGATCGCAAATAAGAGTAGATCCAGTGCCTGTAGAGCCATTATTCCGATAACCTTTTACTAACTTATGCCATTCTTCTGCAGCCGGGCAGAAAAAAGACATAGAACCATTTTTATGTAATAGCACAGATAGCCCAGAACAATATAGCCGGATTAGAAAAACCGCACAAACCTGCTCAAAAAAGCGATCTATTCGTGCTTTGTTGTTAAATATACGCTGACATTTTCATTTTAGACACCATCTTACCAATATGTTGCATGGCTTTATGTCCATTTCGAGGCTCTGCGTACTTAGTTCCTGGCGCTATTCTGGGGTGCCCTTAAAAGGCTTTTAACTCCCGCGCCGTAACTTGCCAGCATCCACAGGACATGTTAGCCACTGCAGCAAATTGAGTAGCCACTCGGGCGCTAGGGGTAAAGGTAAAGGATTTGAGAGATGACGGATGATACAAACACAGCTTCTGAAGGGAAAGCGAATGGCGCTGGCGCAGCGTCACCTCAAGACCAGGCCCCCCGGCTTCATGTTCTTGCCCAATATGTGAAAGATCTGTCATTCGAAAACCCAGGCGCGCCGGATTCCTTGGGGTCAAACAGCCAAGAATCGCCATCAATGAATGCTTCGGTGAATGTCCAAGCGAAACAACGCTCAAATACCGATTTCGAGTGTGATTTGAAAATTTCCGTGACGTCCAAACAAGGTGAAAGCACCTTGTTTATTGTTGAGCTGGTTTACTCTGGCCTGTTCCAATTAACCAATATCCCTCAAGAGCAAATACAACAGATCATTTTCATCGAATGCCCGCGGCAATTGTTCCCATTCGCGCGCCGCGTTATTGCGGATGCTACCCGTGACGGCGGCTTCCCGCCATTGCTGTTAGATCCAATTGACTTTGTTGCGCTTTATCAACAACAGATTGCTGCGCAACAAGCCCAGCAAGATGCAGGGGCGAGCGTCACGGCGGACGCAACTGAGTCCTAACCCATTAGATGTGATACAAAGCAAAGAGTTTTTATTGCAGCCACTTGGCGCCAGCACCAAGCTCGTCTTCCAGAAATTTAAAATGCGCCTCAAGCTCTTCTTTACTCAAGGCAGGGGGAAGGGGACGTTGCCGCTTGCCATGATGAGTAACATGCGTTGTGGTTTGCGCGGTTGTTATCGCTTGGGGTTCATTCGTTAAATCCAGATTCGGCTGCGCGCCGCCAATCAATTCTAAATACACTCGCGCCAAGAGGATGGAATCAATCAACGCGCCATGTTTGTCACGTACAGTGAGATCGACATCATATCGGCGACAAAGCGCATCAAGAGAACTTGGAGAGCCGGGGAATTTTTTACGCGCCATCGTCAGCGTATCAATTGCACGGTCTGCTGGCAGGATTGGCCGATTCAGCAGTTTTAATTCGGCATTCAAAAAACCCATATCAAAGGTAGCGTTATGAATCACAAGTGGTGACTCGGCGATAAAGTCAAGGAACCCATCGGCAATATCTGCAAATACCGGTTTATCGGCTAAAAATTCTTCCGAAAGACCATGCACTTCAAACGCCGCGGTTGGCATGTCCCGTTCGGGATTAATATAGACATGAAATTCATTTTCTGTCGGCACATGATTGATTAACTCCACACAGCCGATTTCCACAACCCGATCCCCATTTCGTGGGTCGAGGCCTGTTGTTTCCGTATCTAAGACGATTTCACGCATCTTGCCATCCTTCTATTCGCCCATTGCGAATCTAACGCAAGGCCCTATACCTGCCAATGGATTTTTCAGGATGAAGCGGAAGACTGTTTTAAAAGCCGGTCCACAAGTGCTTGAACTTGTGCTCGCGCGTCATCAAACCCGCGATGTGTTTCGATAATGAAATCTGCACGGGCACGTTTCTCGGCATCAGGAACCTGCGTAGCCAGAAGGGCGTTCAACTTTTTTTCAGTCATCCCTTTGCGATTAAGCACACGCGCGCGCTGGACATCTACAGGCACGCTGACAACAAGAATATAATCAACCGTTTTATCCCCGCCTTTTTCAAAAAGAAGCGGAATATCATAGACGACGAGAGGCGCGTTGTTTTGTTTAGCCTTTGCCGTAAAGCGTTCGCGGTCTTTCGCCACAAGGGGATGAATGATCTGCTCGAGCTTTGCGAGAGCTTCTGGGCGACCAACAACCGCTTGGCTTAACTTGGCTCTGTCCACCGCACCATCATGTGTGGTCCCTGGAAACGCCTGCTCTATGAACGCCGCAGCAGGACCGCCTTTTTCATAAAGCCGATGGACCGCTGCATCGGCATCATATACGGGGATTCCTAAGTCCTGGAACATCTGCGCGGTTGCAGATTTTCCCATGCCAATCGAACCTGTCAGACCAAGCGTGATCATGTGTGTGTTTTCTGAATATCATCAACAAGCGCTTGACGAAGGGCAGGGGTGACGTCCGGGTCCTGACCGTAGAAGGCTTTAAAAGCTGGCCTTGCTTGGTGCATGAGCATCCCCAATCCATCTTGTGTGGGGTTCCCACGGTCCATTGCTGCTTTTAAAAGCGGTGTTGCAAGTGGGGTATAGACAATATCGGTGACCAATGCAGAAGAAGGGAGCTGTTCAATTGAAATTTCAAGGGGCGGGTGGCCGTCCATGCCAAGGCTTGTTGTATTTACTAAAACGTCTGCATCTTTAAGGACATCATTGCGCGCAGCCCAGTCAGCTACCTGCAGTTTTGCTTTGACAGCAGGTTGGATAGAGGCGGTAAGTGCTTCTGTTTTTGCACGTGTTCGGTTTAAAATGGTAATAGCTTCAAATTTTTCCTGCGCAAGGGCATAGACAACAGCGCGCGCAGCACCGCCAGCCCCGAAAACAATTGCATGCTTACGTGATTGTTCCCAAGTTCCATGGCCGCGAATATTTTCAATAAAGCCATAACCATCTGTGTTTTGGCCACGCAGGCGTCCATCCGGTAAGACCGTCACCAAATTGACGGCCCCAATCGCATGGGCCGATTCATCAAGTTCATCGACGATTTGCGCTGTCGTTTCTTTATGGGGAATTGTGACACATGTGCCGCGAAAGGCTTTAGACGGAAGGGCACGCAATTCTTTTTGTAAGTTCTCAGGCGTTACATCTAAGGCGACAAAGGATCCATTCAACCCATACTCTTTGAGCCAGAATTTATGCAGAAAAGGCGAGCGGGAATGTGCAATAGGATGTCCCATCACTGCTGCAATTTGGATATGTCCGGACGGCATCATGTGGTTATACATCCATGTAAACGTATGAAATCAAGTAAGGGCAAAAGCGGCAAACCAAGTATAGTAAAATAATCGCCTTTGATTTGACGAAAGAGTTGAATCCCTTGGCCTTCCACTTGATACGCGCCAACGGATGTCAGTATAACATCTTTACACTGGTCAATATAGGCATCTAAAAACGCATCAGAAAAATTTCGCATCACAAGTTCTGCTGTATCGATATGATGCCAAAGCATCCTGTTATCTTTAACAACACAAACTGCACTGATCAGTTGATGGCTGTGATCTCGCAAAGAGAGCAACTGTTCCTTCGCATTTTGGCGTGACACTGGTTTATCATATAAGCGTCCTTGACAAAACAGCACCTGATCGGCGCCGATAACATACTGCCCAGGCTTTGCTTGAGCACGCATGGCTTTTATTTCAGCAAGTGTCAACGCAATATCTTCAGGATGCGCCCCTTCAGCAAGAAGCGATTTTTTTATTTCACCTTCATCAACACCAACACTTTGCACATCAAATTGAAGACCGGCATCCCTTAAAAGCTTTGCACGGATGGCGCTGCCCGATGCAAGGAGTAATGATGACGTCTTAGCTGACATTATGATCAGTTTTCGCTTGGTGCTGTGTGTATAGATTTAAAATAGCGGCCGCGGTTTCTTCAATCGAACGGCGTGAAACATCAATGACTGGCCAGTTATGAGATTCGTATAGTTTGCGGGCAAAAATGATTTCTTTTTTCACTTCGTCTGTGTTGACATAGTTTGTTTCAGCATCTTCATGAAGGGCAAGCAACCGGTTTCGCCGGATTTGAATAAGACGATTGCTCGACGCTGTTAAACCAACAATCAAAGGTTTTTGAAGCTGTGACAGGTTTTCCGGAATCGGCAAATCTTTCACAATCGGCACATTTGCCGCTTTAATCCCGCGATTTGCTAGATACATACATGTCGGGGTTTTCGATGTCCTGCTAATGCCGAGTAAAATAATATCAGCCGATCCTAAAGTCTGGGTGTTTTGACCATCATCATGGGCAATGGTGTAATTTAGCGCTTCGATCCGTTCAAAATATTCGGCATTCATCGCGTGTTGGCCGCCAGCCTTATGGCTTACTTCTGCGCCAAGATAATGGTGAAGCATGCTCAAAGCCGGGTCCATGACGGAAAGACAAGGGATGCCCAGAGTACGGCAGGTCTGAACAAGCTGATCACGCAGTTGATCATCCACCATGGTGCAAAAAACCAGACCTGGGGAATTTTGAATTTGCTCAATAGCCCGTTCGAGCTGGCGCGGCGATCTTACAAGTGCATAGATATGCTCTATCGGCTTTGCATTTGGAAATTGAGCACAAGCCGCTTTTGCAATCGCATTTAAGGTCTCCCCGGTCGCATCTGACACTAAATGAAGATGAAAATAGATGTATGGAGAGGACACAGATGACATTAGTTGTTCTTCCCTCAGACTGTGACTCGTTTGTAGATAAAAGACTGTTTCATTACTTTTTCAAGCTTGCTCACAACGTCATAAATAAGTCACTCGCAGGAATGTTCACGATGGACTTATTTAAAGAACAAAGGAAGAATTCACTTGGATAGTATAATCCACATCTTTATAAGAGTTTTTATATAACACAAAAGGATAAAAGATTATATATTTCAATGGGTTAGAAATTTATCCCCAGTCATACCAAAAGTATTACCAAGATAGACATAAAGAATAATCTAAAGATAATCCTGTTGATAAAATAAGAATAATAAGAATTCCCAGTATTCACAGGCAATATCATCAAACACATCAATCTTTACTATTTATTAATTAATATTAATAAAATCTTATCGATACTCGTTCAATATAATCTCTATCTTTCAAATACCCCTAATTTTTCATTGTCTTTCAATGGTTGTCCCGTATATATAAAAGCAAATCTCACCAATGTCGTTATTGACGGCTTCTCACGCGATAAAATCTGGTATTTCTCCAGATCCATCACATTTCTTCTAAGATAATCCTTCAAATTTCAGCCTATCACTGTCTTAGCAGGTCCCAATACGAAGCCCCAAAACCGATCTGGTGATCCATTTCACACTGCTCACATGATTTAAATGTCGATGAAAGACAGAGGTTACCATGGATCTTGAGGATCTTCAGGAACTCAAACTGCAAGAGTTAAAGGCGAAAAGCCCTACAGAATTGTTGGAATTCGCTGAAAAGGTGGATGTCGAAAACGCCAGCGCAATGCGCAAACAAGACATGATGTTTGCGATTTTGAAGCAATTGGCTGAACGGGATATTCGTATCACTGGCGGTGGTGTTCTTGAGGTTCTTCAAGATGGCTTTGGTTTTTTACGTTCCCCTGAAGCGAATTATTTGCCAGGTCCTGACGATATTTATGTCAGCCCGAGTCAAATACGCCGATTTTCTCTGCGCACAGGGGATACGGTGGATGGCGAGATTCGTAGTCCAAAGGATGGTGAGCGCTATTTTGCCCTTTTAAAAGTCATATCGATCAATTTTGAAGATCCTGAGAAAGCCCGCCATAAAGTTCATTTTGATAATTTGACACCCCTTTATCCCGATGAACGTCTTCATATGGAAATTGAAGATCCCACTATCAAAGACGCTAGTGCCCGGGTGATTGATCTTGTTGCGCCTCTTGGCAAGGGTCAACGTGGGTTGATTGTCGCTCCCCCGCGGACCGGTAAAACGGTGATCCTGCAAAATATTGCGCATTCAATTACGGCCAACCAGCCAGAGTGTTATTTGATCGTTTTGTTGATCGATGAACGCCCAGAAGAGGTGACCGATATGCAGCGATCCGTCCATGGTGAGGTGGTGAGTTCCACTTTTGATGAACCCGCAGCACGTCACGTTCAGGTCGCAGAAATGGTGATTGAGAAAGCAAAGCGTCTTGTCGAACATGGCCGTGATGTTGTGATTTTGCTTGATTCTATCACCCGTCTTGGCCGTGCTTATAACACGGTGGTGCCGTCTTCAGGGAAGGTTCTCACAGGGGGTGTGGACGCAAATGCTTTGCAACGTCCGAAGCGCTTCTTTGGAGCTGCAAGGAATATTGAGGAAGGTGGATCTTTAACTATTATTGCGACGGCTTTGATTGATACTGGGAGCCGTATGGATGAGGTGATTTTTGAAGAATTTAAAGGCACGGGTAACTCGGAAATTGTTCTCGATCGTAAGCTTGCTGATAAACGCACTTTCCCAGCGATCGATATTATGAAGTCCGGCACCCGTAAAGAGGATCTTCTTGTCGATCCAGCGACACTTCAAAAAATGTATGTGTTGCGTCGTATCCTCAATCCGATGGGTGTAACCGATAGCATGGAATTTTTGCTCGATAAGATGCGCCACACCAAAACAAATGATGAATTCTTCGATTCAATGAATACTTAAAAACCCCCTCTGGTGCCGATCTTTTTATAAGCTAAAGATGGTGGAGCCAGTTGTTTTCCGTGTTTCTAAATCTCTGTGTGCTTTTGCTGCATCGCTGATGTGATAAGTCTGGTTAATTTCGATTTTTACGTGACCGTTTTCGACAACGTTGAAAAGATCAGCGCATGTTTGCAACAAGTCATCGCGTTTTGCCACATATGTAAATAGTGATGGCCGGGTTAAGAAAAGAGATCCTTTTGCTGCTAGCATGCCGACCTCAATAGCGGGTGGTGGACCAGACGCATTGCCATAGCTTACCATCATGCCAAGCGGTGCAAGGCAGTCAATAGATTTCATAAATGTCTCAGCACCAACGGAATCATAAACAACAGGCAGGCCCTGGCCGTTGGTGAGTTCTTTCACATATGCTTCAAAGTCTTGCTCACGATAAAGAATCGGATGGTCACATCCATGGGCTGATGCTAGCTCTGCTTTTTCATCTGATCCAACCGTGCCGATAACAGTTGCACCAAGATGTTTGGCCCACTGGCATAAAAGAAGACCGACACCGCCACTCGCTGCGTGAATAAGAATTGTGTCGCCAGGTTGAACTTTATATGTGCGTTTTAAAAGATATTGGGCTGTCATGCCTTGCAGCATCATAGCGGCTGCAGTCTCGAATGAGATAGCGTCAGAAAGTTTAAGCAGACAGTCTGCGGGAACATTTGCTGCTTCTGCATAAGCACCTAAAGGACCGGATCCATAGGCGACGCGATCTCCAATGCGAAAATCAGTGACATTAGCCCCTATTGCAGACACGACACCAGCGGCTTCCAGCCCTAATCCACTTGGAAAGTCTATCGGGTAAAGTCCAGACCGATGATAAGTATCTATGTAGTTGAGACCTATTGCCTTGTGATCCACTTGCACTTCATCTGCCTGTGGAGGATGAAGTGCAATATCTGTCCAGTGAAGAACCTCGGGTCCCCCGGCTTCATTAAAACGAATAGCTTTCATAGATGAGTGTGCTTTTCTTTGACTAAAGGCTAACCAGAAAGATGAGAGGAGAAGAATTCTATCGTGCGGGTATTTGCTCGTTTTGCGTCTTCTTCATGATAATGTTCTCCGCCAAGCCGTGCAAACGCATGGTCGCGTGACGGGTAATCATAAAGCGTCACCAAAGACTTCTTGTCTAAGGCCTCATGTATCGTTTTTTGCGCTTCCGGCGGTACATACTCGTCTTGTTCTGCGATGTGAAGCATCAAAGGTGTGCGAATGTTTGAGGCTTCTTCTAAGCGATCATTGATACTTACCCCATAATAGCCAACAGACGCATCCGTATCTGTGCGTGT
>JANQLI010000234.1 GCA_028280675.1 Alphaproteobacteria bacterium | reverse complement strand
GAACTGCCAACGAATGATTTGGGCGATACCTTTGTTGTTTATTTGGGAAGTCACGGTGACCAAGGCGCGCATCTCGCTGATGTGATTTTGCCGGGGGCTGCCTATACCGAAAAGAATGCTACGTGGGTCAACATGGAAGGCCGGGTGCAGCTTGGCCAAATGGCGTCTTTCCCTCCTGGCGATGCGCGGGAAGATTGGACAATCTTAAGGGCGCTGTCAGATGTTCTGGGGATGACTTTACCCTATGACAATATCGATCAACTGCGCGCCGCCATGGCGGAAGATGCGCCGCACTTTGACACCATTGATTATGCCCCAGGCGCAGACAGTGCCGCGACCGTGGATCTGAGTGTCTTTGGGGAATCGGGTGCGATTAGTGATACACCGCTCGCCTCAACAATCTCAGACTTTTATTTCACCAACCCTATTGCGCGCGCTTCTCAAATCATGGCTGCGTGCAGCGCCGAAAAAATGGCGGGCGGTCAAGCGGCAGCGGCGGCGGAGTAACACTAGATGGAAAAATACAGTTTCTTCGTTGAGTTGTTAGGACCGAGCTGGGGCTTTTTTGTCGGGTCGGCGTTGCATATTTTAGTGCTTATTGTCGCGTTGTTGGTTGCGCTGGCATTTTTGCTTTTGGCGGACCGGAAAGTCTGGGCGGCTGTGCAAATTCGGCGTGGCCCGAACGTGGTAGGGCCCTTTGGGTTGCTGCAAAGTTTTGCGGACTTCTTTAAATTTGTTTTTAAAGAAATCGTCATTCCGGCAGGGGCCAACAAAGGCGTCTTTATTATCGCCCCACTTCTGACGTTTATCTTGGCCTGTATCACATGGGCTGTGGTGCCTGTCGCTGATGGCTGGGTGGTGGCCGATCTGAATGTCGGGATACTTTATCTCTTCGCCATTTCGTCCCTTGGTGTGTATGGCATCATCATGGGTGGGTGGGCGTCGAACTCGAAATATCCTTTTCTTGGCGGTTTGCGCTCTGCGGCGCAAATGGTGTCTTATGAAGTGTCGATCGGGTTTGTGCTGATCACCGTGTTGGTCACTGTTGGGTCGCTTAATCTCAGCGATATTGTCCGCGCGCAACAAGATCATGTCTGGTTTGGGTTTACCTGGTTGCTGCCAATGTTCGTCGTGTTCTTTATTTCGGCGCTGGCGGAAACCAATCGTCCCCCATTCGATTTGCCGGAGGCGGAATCGGAACTGGTTGCCGGATACCAAGTGGAGTATTCTTCCACGCTCTATTTGCTTTTTATGATTGGTGAGTATCTCAACATCGTGTTGATGTGCGCCATGCTGACCATCCTGTTCCTCGGAGGCTGGTTGCCGCCATTTGATATTGCGCCATTTAACTGGATTCCGGGTGTCATCTGGTTTGCACTAAAAGTGTGTTTCTTCTTCTTCCTCTTCGCGATGGTCAAAGCGATTGTCCCGCGTTACCGCTATGACCAGTTAATGCGCTTGGGGTGGAAGGTGTTCTTACCTCTGTCATTGGTATGGGTCGCGATTAGCGCTGGCATTGTTGTCGCTTTTCCCGACACCTACCCTTTGGTGAAATAGGAGGGTGTAATGTCGAGAGTTGCAAGTGTCGCCCGTACAATCTTTCTCTGGGATTTTGTCAAAGGGTTTGCCATTGGCATGAAGTATTTCTTTAAGCCAAAACCAACCGTAAACTATCCCTTTGAGAAAGGCCCTCTCAGCCCGCGCTTCCGAGGCGAACATGCGCTGCGCCGTTACCCCGATGGCGAAGAGCGCTGCATTGCCTGTAAACTCTGCGAGGCGATTTGCCCTGCGCAAGCCATCACCATTGAAGCCGAGATCCGCGAGAGTGATGGCGCCCGCCGCACGACCCGCTATGACATCGATATGACCAAATGCATTTACTGCGGTTACTGCCAAGAGGCGTGTCCCGTGGAAGCGATTGTCGAAGGGCCGAACTTTGAATTTGCCACCGAAACACGTGAGGAGCTGTTCTACAACAAAGAGCGTCTTCTCGAAAACGGGGATCGCTGGGAGCGCGAGATTGCGGTGAACCTTGAACTGGATGCGCCTTATCGCTAGAGGGATGATAAGAAGATTATGATTATTCAAGCGATAGCCTTCTATATGTTATCGACGGTTGCAGTCGCTGCCGGTTTCATGGTGATTGCCTCCCGCAATCCCGTGCATTCGGTCCTGTTTTTGATTCTCGCTTTCTTCAATGCGGCGGGCTTGTTCGTGCTGCTTGGTGCTGAATTTCTCGCCATGATTTTGGTAGTGGTTTATGTTGGCGCGGTTGCAGTGCTCTTCCTCTTTGTCGTGATGATGCTTGATGTGGACTTTGTTGATCTGCGCAAAGGCGCCTTGCAGCATATGCAGCTTGGCACATTGATTGGTGTGATCTTTTTCATCGAATTGATTTTCTTGATCGCCACCGTGAACGTCACGCCGGAAGTGAGCGCTCAAGGGGCGTTCCCCATCCCTGGCCCCGATGAACGCAGCAATATTGCGGCTCTGGGGGACATTCTTTACACCGATTACATTTACCTGTTCCAAGCATCTGGTCTGATTCTTCTTGTGGCGATGATTGGCGCCATTGTGCTGACGCTGCGCACGCGAGAAGGGGTGAAACGGCAAGTGATTGCGGATCAAGTGAACCGGAGACGGGAAGAAGGGGTTGAATTGATCCCTGTGAAGCCGGGTGAAGGGATTAAAGGGACATAGGATATGGTAGACATTGGACTAGGCCACTATCTCACGGTCGCTGCATTGCTCTTTACGCTTGGCGTCTTCGGCATTTTTCTCAATCGTAAAAACGTCATCATTATTTTGATGTCAATTGAACTAATGTTGCTTGCGGTGAACATCAACCTTGTGGCGTTCTCAACATTTCTCGGAGATCTGGTTGGACAAGTTTTTGCGTTGTTTATCCTCACTGTTGCGGCGGCGGAAGCAGCGATTGGTTTGGCCATCTTGGTGATTTACTTCCGGAACCGTGGCTCGATTGCGGTCGAAGATATTAATTTGATGAAGGGCTAAGGTGCGGCAGTCACATGCTTTATAAAATAATCGTCTTTCTGCCCTTGATTGGTGCGCTTCTCGCTGGCTTGTTTGGTCGGCGTCTGGGTGATCGTGGCTCCATGCTGATCACATCGACGCTGATGGTGATCGCCGCGATCCTTTCTGTGATAGCGTTCTACATCGTCGCAATCGCAGGGAATGGTCCGCAAAATGCCGTTACGATTATGCGTTGGTTTGACATCGGGTCATTTGAAGCCGACTGGGCGTTGCGCATTGATACGTTATCAGTAGTGATGTTTGTGGTGGTGAACGGGGTGTCCTCCCTCGTCCATATCTATTCCATTGGCTATATGGATCACGATCCGCATAAGCCGCGTTTCTTTGCCTATCTCTCGCTCTTTACCTTTGCCATGCTGATGTTGGTCACATCGGATAATTTCCTCCAGCTCTTTTTCGGCTGGGAAGGCGTAGGGGTGGCCTCTTATCTCTTGATTGGCTTTTGGTATAAGAAACCTTCGGCCTGCGCAGCGGCGATTAAAGCCTTTATCGTTAACCGGGTTGGTGACTTTGGCTTTGCCCTCGGGATTTTCGGCATCTATATGGTATTTGGCTCGGTGGAGTTTGATGTGGTGTTTGCCGCTGCACCTGAGATGGTCGGGAAAACCTTCCACTTCCTTTCCTGGGACGTGGATATTCTGACAACATTGTGTTTGCTTCTCTTTGTCGGCGCGATGGGCAAGTCGGCACAGTTCATTTTGCACACTTGGTTGCCAGATGCGATGGAAGGCCCAACGCCTGTCTCGGCCTTAATCCATGCCGCCACCATGGTGACCGCCGGCGTGTTCCTCGTATGCCGCACATCTTACCTGTTTGAGCTTGCGCCAGATGCGCTCGCCGTTGTCACGGTGGTCGGTGCGTTCACCGCCTTCTTTGCCGCAACGGTTGGCCTTGTGCAAAATGATATTAAACGGGTGATTGCGTATTCGACGTGTAGTCAGCTTGGCTACATGTTCTTTGCGGCAGGTATTGGACTTTACGAAGCCGCCATGTTCCATCTCTTCACGCATGCTTTCTTTAAAGCGCTACTTTTCCTCGGGGCAGGTTCTGTCATCCACGGCATGTCAGATGAGCAGGACATGCGCCATATGGGCGGGCTCTTTAAATATCTGCCATGGACCGGCACATTGATGATTATCGGCACATTGGCCATCACCGGTGTCGGCATTCCGCATTCCTATTGGGGCTTTGCCGGATTTGTCTCGAAGGACGCTATCATCGAAGGCGCCTTTGCCGTCAACACATCCACGAGTGATTTTGCCTTCTGGATGGGGGTGACAGCGGCAGCGATGACATCGTTCTATTCCTGGCGTCTCATTTTTCTGACCTTCTTTGGGGAAAGCCGGGCCAAGCCCGAAGTCCTCAGCCATGCCCATGAATCGGGCTGGGTGATGCTGGTGCCGCTGATCATCCTCTCATTTGGCGCCGTCTTCGCGGGGATGGTGTTTCAGCCACAATTCATTGGCGATCATGCCCACGATTTCTGGCGTGATGCGATCTACACTGTTGAACATGGCGCACTGCATCAACTCCATGAGTTTCATAAAAATGGACCGGGCTGGGTCTTTTACGCCCCATTTATTGTGATGATTGGTGGCTTAACCTGGGCCTATCTTTGGTATCTTAAATGGCCGCATATTCCGGCCAGTATCGTGGCCAATAACGGTCTTCTCTATCGTTTCTTGCTTAACAAATGGTACATTGATGAGATTTACGATTTCCTCTTTGTGAATCCAGCGAAGAGTCTTGGGCGCTTCTTGTGGAAGAAAGGCGATGGATGGCTCATCGACGGGTTTGGACCTGATGGCATCGCCTCCACGGTGATGGCGACGACGAAACGGATCGTGCAATTCCAAAGTGGTTATTTGTTCCATTACGCCTTTGCCATGCTGATCGGCATCGCGCTCCTTGTGAGTTTCTACTACGCCAAAACACTGGGAGCGTTTTAAATGACTTACGATAATTCCGTTCTCACTGTTCTGACATTTTTGCCGCTGCTTGGTGCTGTATTGATCCTACTGATCAATGGAGATGATCACGAAATCGTCAATCGGAATGCGCGAAGTGCGGCTCTGTGGACGACACTTGGCACATTCATTCTGTCACTTTCCTTATTGATGTTTTTCGACAGTTCCACCGCTGAATTTCAGTTTGAGGTTGAGCGCGAGTGGCTTGGTGGAAATATCAACTACCATATGGGATTAGATGGGATTTCGATCCTGTTTGTCATCTTGACCACCTTTCTGATGCCGATTTGTATTTTGGCAAGCTGGGAAGCCATCACCGAGCGCGTCAAAGAATATATGATTGCGTTTTTGGTCCTTGAAACGCTGATGATCGGTGTGTTCTGCTCGCTCGATCTCGTGCTGTTTTATCTCTTCTTTGAAGCCGGTTTGATCCCCATGTTCCTTATTATCGGTGTGTGGGGCGGCGCGCGCCGGGTTTATGCGAGTTATAAATTCTTCCTCTACACACTGCTCGGATCGGTGCTGATGTTGGTCGCGCTCATTGCCATGTATATCATGGCGGGCACGACGGATATTACGTCATTGATCGAATATGACTTCCCTGCTGGTGTGCAGACCTGGCTGTGGCTGGCCTTCTTTGCGTCCTTTGCTGTGAAGATGCCCATGTGGCCGGTGCATACTTGGCTGCCGGATGCGCATGTGGAAGCGCCAACGGCGGGCTCTGTCATCTTGGCGGGTATTCTCTTGAAAATGGGTGGCTATGGATTCTTGCGCTTCTCATTGCCGATGTTCCCCGTTGCCTCGGATCTTTTCACGCCGCTTGTTTTTGCGCTCAGTGTCATCGCCGTGATTTACACATCGCTTGTGGCGCTGATGCAGGAAGATATGAAAAAGCTGATTGCCTATTCATCTGTTGCGCATATGGGCCTTGTCACCCTTGGCATTTTTGCCGGCAATATTGAAGGCATCCAAGGCGGTATTTTTCAAATGCTCAGTCACGGCATTATTTCAGGGGCGCTTTTTCTTTGCGTTGGTGTCGTCTATGACCGCATTCATACACGTGAAATTGCGGCCTATGGCGGTCTGGTAAACCGCATGCCGATTTACGCCGCCATTTTTATGCTCTTTACGATGGGCAATGTCGGTCTGCCCGGCACCAGCGGATTTATCGGTGAGATCACCTCGCTTATGGGGGCTTTCAAAGTCAACTCATGGGCGGCCACGCTTGCTACCACCGGCGTGATTTTAAGTGCAGGTTACGCATTGTGGCTCTATCGCCGTGTTGTCTTCGGTGAACTTGAGAAAGGCTCGCTCAAAACCATTCTGGATGTCGGACCACGCGAAATCATTATCTTTGCGCCTCTCGTCATTATGACGCTGTATTTGGGTTTTTATCCCGCAAGCGTGTTTGATATTACGGATGCCTCGGTGCAAAACCTTGTGAACGACTATACTGCTGCGATCGATGCGCATCAGGACATTAGCACAGCAGCGAACTAAGGAAGACGGAGAAATAGAATATGACCACATTGTCTTCCAGCCTTTCTCTAGCCGTCCCAGAATTGATGATGGCGATTGGCGCGATGGCGCTGCTTATGTTTGGTGTGTTCCGCGGTGATAAATCCACTAGCATGGTCTCATGGTTGAGTGTCTTACTCTTTATCTTTGTTGGATTGAATATTTTGGGCCAGCCAGGTGAGCGTATGACGGCGTTTAGCGACGGTTTTGTCATCGATCCCTTTAGTCAGTTTGTCAAAGTGCTGATCCTGACCGGGTCCGGTCTTGCGCTCATCATGTCGATGGATTTTCTCAAAGCAGAGCGCATCGCGCGTTTCGAATATCCTGTGCTTGTGGTGTTGGCCACACTCGGCATGTTCATGATGGTGTCGGCGAATGATCTCATTTCTCTTTATATGGGGATTGAGCTGCAAAGTTTGGCGCTTTATGTGCTGGCAGCCTTTAACCGTGATAGCCAGCGCTCCACTGAGGCAGGCCTTAAGTATTTTGTCTTGGGCGCTCTCTCATCCGGTCTTTTGCTTTATGGCTGCTCGCTGATTTACGGATTCACCGGTACAACCAATTTCGACACCTTACGTGAGATTCTCGTGCCAGGGGAATGGAGCCTTGGCGTGATCATTGGTGTTGTCTTCGTTGCTGCAGGGCTTGCGTTCAAAGTCTCGGCCGTTCCATTTCATATGTGGACGCCAGATGTTTACGAGGGCGCACCAACGCCGATTACGGCGCTTTTTGCTGCAGCGCCAAAAATTGCTGCGATGGCGCTTTTTGTGCGTGTGATGATGTGGCCACTTTCCGGTGAACTTGGAAATATTGCGCCCGAGTGGCAACAGATCATTATGCTGATCTCTGTTTTGAGTATGGTTGTTGGGGCCTTCGCTGCGATTGGGCAAACCAATTTTAAACGGCTCATGGCGTATTCCTCTATTGGTCATATGGGGTATGTTTTAATGGGATTGGCCGCAGGAAGTGTGGAAGGCGTTCAAGGTGTCCTGATTTATCTCACGGTCTATCTCTTTATGACGGTGGGTGTGTTTGCGTGTATTCTCTCTATGAAGCGTAAAGAGGGGATGGTCGAAGAGATTAGCGAACTTTCAGGGCTTGCGAAAAATCAGCCGATCCTGGCTATGGCGCTTCTCATTCTGATGTTTTCTCTTGCCGGTATTCCACCACTCGCAGGGTTCTTCGGGAAATTCTATGTGATCTTGGCCGCGGTCAAAGCAGGGCTTGTTCCACTCGCTGTTATTGGCGTTCTGGCAAGTGTTGTGGGGGCCTATTATTACCTGCGCATCGTTAAAATCATGTACTTTGATGATCCGGCAGAGCCGTTCATACAACCCATGGCCGGAGAGATGCGTGTGATCCTGGGTGTCTCTAGCGTCTTTGTCGTGTTGTTTGCTGTCTTTGCCTTTCCCTTGATGTCGGCAACATCTTACGTCACACAATCGCTCTTTTAGGTTAGACTGTTGGGCATGAGCCCTCAACTTCCATCCGGATATCAGCTTGTCGCTTTAGATGACGTTGACAGCACCAATGAGCATGCCAAACGTCTCCTCGCAAAAGGTATAACACAGCCCACGTGGATCATTGCGCAGCGACAAACCGCAGGGAAGGGGCGGCAAGGCCATGTGTGGGTGTCAGAGATGGGCAATCTGTTTTGCACTCTTATTCTGCCCATTGATGTGTCTTTAAGCGATGCGGCAAATCTCTCTTTCGTTAGCGCGCTGGCGGTTGGAACCGTGCTTGAGTCTTATGTAGAGATGATGGACGTTACGTACAAATGGCCGAATGATGTCCTATTAAACGATCAAAAGGTCTCTGGTATTTTGCTTGAGACGGATCAGCGGAAAGACGCGCTTGCGCTCATCATCGGTATCGGCATGAACATTCAATCTTCACCGAAGGATGTCGCGTACCCGGCAACGTCTCTTGCTGACTATCTGCAAACGCCACCACAACCGGACCAGATTTTTTCCGAGTTAGCGCATGCTTTTGACCGCTGGCTTGACGTCTGGCGCAGTCAAGGGTTTGCTGCGATCCAGAATGCCTGGATGGCGCAAGCAGCCCGGCTTAACCAAACTGTGCATGTGCGATTGCCAGATGAGCATATGACAGGCATATTGCGAGGCATAAATGAAAAAGGCGAGCTTTTGCTCAAGCTTGCTTCGGGACAGGAACGGCGCATCTCTGCGGGAGATGTGTATTTTGATCGTTAAAGGGTTCTTGCATGTTGCTGGTCATTGATGCTGGAAACACCAATACCGTCTTTGCCGTCTATGATGGCGATCAAGTGCGTGGTCAATGGCGCCTTGCGACA
>JANQLI010000231.1 GCA_028280675.1 Alphaproteobacteria bacterium | reverse complement strand
AGACAATGAGCCATTTCCTTGACCCTTCGAGACGGGCTTTCAGCCCTCCTCAGGATGAAGGAAATGACCTATCCCTTGACACATCCTATGTCCGCCCCCTAAACCGCCAGGCATGGCGAAAAACATCACCTTTGATATAGAGGCAACCGACGGCGATGCCCGGACCGGTGTGATTGAGACACCGCGCGGCGGCATTCGCACGCCTGCCTTTATGCCGGTGGGCACACAAGCCACCGTCAAGGCAATGATGCCGGAACATGTGCGGCAAACCGGCGCCGATATTTTGCTCGGCAACACCTATCATTTGATGTTGCGGCCAACGGCGGAGCTTGTGGATCAGCTTGGCGGTCTGCATCACTTCATGCGTTGGGAGCGGCCGATCCTGACTGACTCGGGTGGCTTTCAGGTGATGTCCCTCGCACAATTGCGCAAGATGAGCGAGACCGGCGTCACCTTTCAATCGCATATCGATGGCGCGAAATATGAGCTCACACCAGAGCGCAGTATTGAGATTCAATGCTTGCTCGGCGCGGACATTCAAATGGTGCTGGATGAATGCACCCCTTTTCCAGCGACAGAAGACGAAGCCGAAAGCTCAATGGAATTGTCGATGCGCTGGGCGCAGCGTTCGAAAGACGCATTTGGCGACCGCCCCGATCAGGCGCTGTTTGGCATTGTCCAAGGCAGCACTTACCGGCCTTTGCGCGAACGCTCGGTGAAGGCTTTGGTAGACATCGGCTTTGATGGGTATGCGGTCGGCGGCCTTGCGGTTGGGGAAGGGCGCGATCTGATGTTCGAAGTGCTTGATTACACCATGCCGATCATGCCGCAAGACAAACCGCGTTATTTGATGGGGGCCGGCAAGCCCGCCGATATTGTCGGCGCGGTGGCGCGGGGCATCGATATGTTCGATTGCGTTTTGCCGACCCGCTCCGGCCGCCATGGCCAAGCCTTTACCCGGCGCGGCACGGTGAACATCTCTAACGCCCGTCACGCCAAAGACCCGCGCCCTTTGGATGAGGCAAGCCCGTGCCCGGCCAGCGCGCAGTATAGCCGCGCCTATTTGCATCATCTCTTTAAGGCGGGGGAATATCTCGGGCCGATGCTGCTAACCTGGCACAATCTCCATTATTACCAAGAGCTTATGGCCGGTCTGCGGGCCGCCATCGCGGAAGGGCGTCTGGCGGCGTTTATTGCTGATTTTGAAGCGGCCCAAGCCGCAGGCGATATTGACCCGCTTTAGCTGCAAAAAAGACTTGAAATAGCGGCGGAATCCAGGCATTTGCCCCCTTGACCGGGCGGGGACATGTCCTTATGTTCGCCGCTCTTTCAAGCGTTTCCAGAAAAAGTGGGAACCGGTTTTTCGTCCGGAAACGCGCCATAATGAAAATGGGCAGTCATTTCGCGACGCCTGTGATAGATGTGGGCCCGTAGCTCAGTTGGTAGAGCAACTGACTTTTAATCAGTGGGTCGCAGGTTCGATTCCTGCCGGGCTCACCATTTTTTGTAATAAATGCCAATGTATTAGAAGAAGCGTCACCTGGCGGCAATTTTTTATTTCCACACTAGCTAACATGTGGCTAACAAATAAAAAATTCTAATTTGCAATGTTTTTTTCTGGTCTTTAAGCGTTGACTGACAAAGACTTCCCCAGTGACACTTGATGACTGATTCTATTGCCGAAACCCAAATTCTTAGCATTGTATTATTTTAATGGCGGTCAACCTAAATAAGCCACAGCAGTGGAAAGCTGATATTTCTGCGTCAGTTGATATGTATAATTGTTGGTTCATGAATTTCGCACCAAAAGCATTTCGTGATATTCGGAAAACTACGACTAAAGACGTTGAAGAAGCGCTTAAAATTACATCTAATCTGACTGACCTTTCACCAAATACAATTCTTAAAAAATCCGAAATATTGCCTACGCTTAGAATGTCCACTTGTCCACCAATCGCAATTGATCGTTTGGTGGGATTAGCAGGCGTAACAAAAAGCTTAGTTAGCAATCTTGAAGATGGCAAAGTCCCTGTACGAATGAAGGATAAGGATTTGCAAGCTGGCCTTTCAAAGATTGGGGACATAATTGAAAAAATGGCCGACCCAGACATCTTTGTTTGGTTAGGGCGTAAAACACCAGCCAAAAAGGAAGAATGTTTTAGAGCTGCTACAATTGTTGCTGACAGGCTTTGTGGGGCTGTTGCGAACCCTATTATTCGGAATGCACAAGAAAAACGGCAGCTTGCTGCAAATTGCTACGTGGTTGGATAAACATGGTTACAAACTGCTAGCTAATAGGTCTGGTCTTAAGTTTACAGACATGCCAGCAGGCACCTATAGCTTCAGACTTAACGTACCTGTCAAAGCTGGTGGACAATCAAATATGACGGTAAATATACCAGTAGATGCAGTGGTTATGCATAAAACAGCAAAGAAAGGTGACTTACCGCTTTTAATTGAAGCAAAATCTGCTGGGGATTACGTAAATACGAACAAGCGTCGTAAAGAAGAAGCTCAAAAGATGAGCCAGCTTAGGGCCACTTATGGTAATAAAGTACAATTCATCCTGTTTTTATGCGGATACTTTGATAGTGGTTATTTAGGTTATGAAGCGGCAGAAGGTATAGATTGGGTTTGGGAACACAGAATTGATGATCTAGCAGGATTCTGTAAATGACTGATTGGCATAACCTTGAAAATAAACGGCTACTACTTCAGGAAACACTCGATAGCCAGAAAAGCCCATTAGAACGCAATCAGCTTGGTCAATTTGCGACACCCACGGATTTGGCATGTGATATTGTTAAATACGGTTTAACCCAGTTGCCAACAGATTCAAAAATACGATTTCTTGATCCTGGAATCGGAACAGGTTCATTTTATTCAGCTTTACGAAAATTTACTAAAGTTGAAAGTATTGAAAGCGCTGTTGGTTATGAGGTTGATGAACATTATGCCAAACCAGCCAAAAGGCTTTGGAAAAGGCATAAACTTCGAATTTCTATAAGTGACTTTACTACTGCGAATGCAAGAAATGGGAGCAGGGCAAATTTTGTAATATGTAACCCACCATATGTACGACATCACCATATTGACAGTGAAGTTAAACCACAGCTGCAATATTCAACAGAAGCTTCATGTGGAATACGCCTGAGTGGCTTATCTGGGCTTTATTGCTACTTTTTAGGGCTTTCCCATAAATGGATGGAAGATGATGCGATTGCAGGTTGGCTAATTCCAAGTGAATTTATGGACGTCAATTATGGCAAAGAAATCAAACAGTATCTTTTGTCTAAAGTCACTTTACTGCATATACATCGTTTCGATCCAACTAATAGTCAATTTGATGATGCTTTGGTTTCATCAGCAATTGTTTGGCTAAAGAAATCAAGGCCACCTAAGAATCACAAGGTGAAATTTACTTTTGGCGGTACTTTGCAAAATCCAACATTATCTCGTGAAGTACTACCTTCCGAACTTGTAACTGAAAGAAAATGGACTCGTTATCCCAAGGCTACCAAAGCTTCAAAGACAAACTCGATTGTACTTGGTGACTTGTTTTCCGTTAAGAGAGGCTTGGCTACAGGTGACAATAAATTCTTTATTATGGAGCGAACTGAAATTGAAAAAAGGAGTTTACCTTTTGAATGTTTTACACCTGTTCTTCCAAGCTCACGTTACTTAAATAAAGGCATAATTTATTCAGACAAAGATGGGTTGCCCAAAATTGATAAGCAACTATTTTTATTAAATACCAGTTTGCCACAAGAAAAAATACAGAGTTTATATCCCACACTATGGGAATACCTTAAAACTGGTTTAACTGGTGAAAAGCCTGTTGCATCACGTTATTTATGCAAAACACGTCGTGTATGGTATGAACAAGAAAATAGACCGCCGCCACCATTTTTATGTACCTACATGGGGAGAGCTGCGGACAAAGAAAAACCATTTCGTTTCTTTTTGAACTATTCTAACGCGACTGCTTGTAATGTTTATTTATTGCTGTACCCCAAGAAGGAGTTGCTAGAGCTGCTTTTTGAAAACCCAAATATGAAGATGGATATATGGAAATATTTAAATTCCATTGAGCCAAATGAGCTTATAAGTAATGGACGGGTATATGGTGGTGGCCTATATAAACTTGAACCAAGGGAATTACAGTCTATCTCTGCAGAAAAATTAATTCACAAATTAACTCGCAAGATAAAAAATACTCAACAGCAACTCGAATTCATATAACACTATTAAGCTCACCACTAACTTCTTATCGTCTATTTAATCATTGCTTTTTTATAGGGGAGAGTCTGTACCTGCGTTATACAGAAAAACTACTCATCTTAAAAGATCAAAGAGAAGAAGAGGACACATGCCACATCCAAAACTAAAGCGTCTTGCGTCAGATACCATGCCCGAGAACCTTCGCACTGCATGGCAAGCGTCGATGGACCTGCGCGGCGATGCCACCTTTCTGGAGGTCAGCGCCAATCATCCAGATCTCTTCGATTGGTATGTGAACAGTTTCTATGGCGAGGTGTTTCGCGGTGGCCTTGTCGCGCAAAAGTATAAAGAGCTTGCCCGGCTGCGGTTGTCGCAAACCCATGGCTGCCGGTTCTGCAATCAAGGCAACACTGTCGATGCGCTGGCGGCAGGCATTACCCAGGCGCAGATTGACCAGCTTTCCGACTATGACAACGGGCCATTTGACGCCAAAGAAAAGGCGCTGATTAAACTCGCCGATCAAATCGTGCTGACCAACCCTGCGGGGCATTTGGATGATGCGCTCTATGCCGACCTGCAACCGCACTTCAGCGATGCGGAAATCTATGAACTGGGTCTTGTGATGGGGATTTTGGCGGGGGTGGCCAAGTTTCTCTTTGTTTTTGACTTGGTAGAACGCGAACCAACGTGTCCGTTTCCGAACTCATAAGTAGCCTTATGAGCCCTGGCTCTTTCCGTATGGCTGCGCCTTAAACGGGGTTATCAAACGAGGCCGTTGCCATAGGCGATCACGAACAGGCCAAACAGAACGGCGATGACGCCAATACCGCGTAAAGCCGTGTCCGAAAAGGCGGACCAAATCGGCACGCCGAATTTGCGGATAATGCCTGGAAACAGCAACATGCCAAACAATGAGAGGACAATC
Organism: Alphaproteobacteria bacterium; assembly: GCA_028280675.1. Taxonomy (GTDB): domain Bacteria; phylum Pseudomonadota; class Alphaproteobacteria; order SMXP01; family SMXP01; genus JANQLI01. The sequence goes on along the minus strand of JANQLI010000231.1, from coordinate 2,737 downwards.
ATCATAAGGCCGAGAACGTACATCAGGTCGGCGGCGAGGGTGGGCTCATCGCGCGCGCCCATGGCGAAATAGACGCCCAGGATTAGGATAAAAAGACCCAAGAAACGCACACTTTTATTGGTCTCCATAATGCTTAAGTAGATCCCTCTGACTTTTTGCGGTGCAAAAATCAACGGGCCGCGCGTGGCGATAATCAAAAGCCCAAAAATGGTCAGCATCAGTGGCAGTATCGTCCCCATGGTGCGAGTCTCCAGATCGTGTCTTTATCGTTGCGCTCTCTTGCGATTTTAAAGGACTGACACAAAAAATTCTATTTGTTTCAGCAACTTCCTGTGGTAGCGTTTTGGTCACTATAGCGCATGAGGTGAATTCCATAGCTCACCTTTATACGCTGACGAGACAGACGCCCTTCTTTTCTGACCGTAAGACGTCAGGCTTATACGATCCGCGCCTGTGATACTATGGATGACTAAAGGCGCATTTCATTGACTTCTGCAAAATCTGGCGACACCGTACAGGTGCACTATACGGGCACTTTGGACGATGGGACGACATTTGATAGCTCGCAAGGGCGCGATCCCCTGACATTTAAACTAGGCGAACGTCAAGTCATCCCAGGGTTTGAAGACGCTGTCACTGGCATGACGGTCAATGACACCAAAAAAGTCACGCTTGAGGAAAACGACGCCTATGGGCCGCGTCATGACGATGCCATTCAAATTGTTCCTCGCGAGAAAATACCTGACGACGTGCAACTTTTTCCAGGCGCCAAACTGCAAGCGCAAACCCCTGAAGGGGAAACAGTGGCGCTCACCGTTCTTGAGGTGAATGACGAGAACGCCACCCTGGACGCAAACCATCCCTTAGCCGGCCACCGACTCACATTTGAACTTGAGCTCGTTGCTATTCTTGAGAGTGATTGATCTCAAGCACAAAGGTGAAGGATACATTCAATCAAATAAAGACCTAGACTACCAAAGACGACTTAAGGAGACTAAAGACTATGGCCACGGGTACTGTTAAGTGGTTTAACGCCACAAAAGGATATGGCTTCATCGTTCCCGATGATGGGGGGAAAGATGCATTTGTTCATATTTCCGCAGTGGAACAAGCCGGCATGCAAACCTTGCAAGAGGGGCAGAAGGTTGAATTCACCCTTGAAGAAGGCCGCAATGGCAAAGAAGCGGCGCAGAATCTGAAAGCCATCGACTGATCAGATTGACGAATGTCTCGTGATGGGGGCTTCTCTTTTTTGAGCAGCCTCCCTTGCAATGCGATAATGCCTTCCCGGTGATTACGTTTCGGCTTGCGGTCCAAATATGCGGACCAGAGCCGCAATGCCGAACACCACCCATCCAGCCGTCATAATCACAGCGCCAATGATGACCGGCGTCAGCGTTCCGCCAAAAGGCACGCTATAATAGCCATAGCAAAAGATCCCTATGCCGACCGCAAAGCCGGTGGCCGCCACGCCCAAGGCTATCCGCACATATTTTTGCGTCCATAATTCATAGAGGACCGCGGCGCCAATCAAAGCAAAGACATGCCACATCTGATATTTCGCCGATGTATGATAGAGCCTGACGGCGTATTCTCCGGCGATTTCTTCCAGTTCACCATGGCCCGCATAGGCGGAATAATCTAACGCAATATACCCATTGATGACGGCGATCAGGACCATCAGTCCCGATACACGTTGACTGTTCATCATGACGTTCTCCCTTTGTAGGCCAAATCATGCCGCAGTATGTCAGCTCTCTTTTCTTGAAGGCTTTGATCCTTATCAAGATGAAGGGAAGGTCTTAGCGGATGTTTCACCGGATGAGAGCAAGCGGGTCAAACCCAATGACGGGTTCATGCAGGAATAGCAAGACGAAGAACACCGCTAATCCCGAGACAACGCCAATGGCAAGGAGACGGTCCCACAAGAGTCCAAATCTGCCCATGAGGAGTGATCCAAATAAAAGAGCCGAGGTGTTGTGGCTCAGCGCACGCCATTGCGCTTTACCAAGGGTGCGCTGCATGCGGTGATCCATCAACGGGATGTACCCAAGGGCAAAGACAGCCAAAATCCCGAAGAGGATGATAGCGGCGATATCGCCATTCACCAGCACATGGCTAAGACCCCAAAGACCAAATCCCCACAGCAAAGGGTGGCGCGTATAACTGAGAATGGCGGGGTGTGGTTCCTCTGGATTGGCTTTGCGCAGGGAAAGCGAAAGGGGGTTCGGCGTGATCAGACCCGTGATCAGAAGAATGCAAGATGCGGCAATCATTACCACAGCCACATAAATCATCCATGGCTGCATGCGCCACAGTTCAACATAAGGCGCCCGCAACGTTGCAATAATGAGCCAGATAAAAGTCAGCACTGAAATCAGCACATAAAGAAAAAGATAGCCTTTGCGCGAGAGGGCTTTGATCAACGCAGATTTTAAACCCGGAAGAGACGGAATCGCATGCGGCAGAAGAAAACAGACCAAGGCTAGAGCGAGCTCACTCGTCATATATAAAAAACCCTTTGATCAGCGCTTCTGGACCTTACGCACAAGAATTGATCTGGCGCGTAGAGAGCAATATTTTCCTACACCTTCGATAGAATCCTTATTAGAGTCAACGCTCTGATTCTATTCTATGTTTTGGCCGTTTCTGGCCAGTGCTTTAAGGAAGAAGGGAAGAGGTATGGAGATCGATTCTGATGTGATGATGGGCTATGCGGTTAATGTTGTCGCCGCCA
>JANQLI010000219.1 GCA_028280675.1 Alphaproteobacteria bacterium | reverse complement strand
TTCCGGGGCTTTTTTGTGGTCACTGACATATCGCTTTAGAAGGGCATGATGATGTCCATCACCTGTTGGCCATAACGAGGTTGTTGCATATCGGTGATCTGCCCGCGGCCGCCGTAAGAGATGCGCGCTTCGGCAATTTGGGTATGGCTAATGGTGTTTTGATTGCTGATGTCTTCCGGGCGCACGATGCCTGTCACAAACAATTCACGCACTTCGTAATTGACGCGCACTTCCTGGCTGCCGCGGATCACCAGGTTTCCATTTGGCAGTGTTTGTGTAATCACGGCTGCCACGGTGAGGTTGATTGTTTCAGAGCGATCAACTGTTCCAGTGCCCGTGCTTGAGCTTGTGCTGCCGAGAGCTGCTAGATTAGCTGGGTCTACCGCATCCGGCAGGATTTGATTGAGGCGCGTTTCGAAACCCAAGAGCTTTGTAATATTGGAATCTTCTGAACTGTTCCGTGACCGTGCGGTTGTATTGTCTACGGACGCGTTATCTGTGATGTCGATGTTGACTGTCAGGATGTCTCCAATGCGCGCCGCGCGCTGATCGTTGAAAAATGTGCGCGCGCCAGAGCGCCACAACGAATTGGGTTGGTAGACAACAGGCTCGGGTGACGGCATCGGCATCGACACACGCTGATAGTCTTTTGTTTGCGTGGGATTCTCAATCGGTTTGAGATCAGGCGCTTTACCAATATTCTTTAAGCGGCTTGCACTGCCGCAGCCGGTTAAGGCGACGGCGAGAACCAGAACGCCGAAGGTGAGAAAACGATTTTTTGACATGTGAGGCATTGGTCTATCTTTCTTCAGGCTGATCGGCTTAGTAAGCACTCAGTTGAATATTGTGTGGAGACACGATCACTTGATTGGGGCCAATGACGCGCGCCCGTAAATTCCGGTTAGAGCGTGTGTTGAGAACCTGGATCGTATCGTTTCGACCGCCATGATGAAGGGCGCGGCCTTCAGCGCTTAACGTCATGTTAGCGGATTTGTAAATGATGGTGACAAGGTTACCCTTTTCCACAATGACAGGGTTTTGCACATCGGAACTGCGCAATGTGCGACCGGCACCGGTGCGGCGTTTGACGGCTTTGCCAATCAAGTCACGGGCATCGGTCACGATATGCTGTCCAACACGATCAAGACGCATCAATGTCCACTGCACATCACTGGCATTGATGACATCGCCTTTGTTGAGAGATGTTGTCAGCGTTGGCACTTCAATCGCCGGGTAAGCACGGCCTGAAATCAAGGTCGTGTCGCCGCCATAGGATGACTCCGTGACCAAGTGTGCTTCAAACTGTCCGCTTTCGCTATCATAGATGAGGTTCTCGACCACGATCATGGGTGTTACATCGGTGGCCACATGCAATGCGAAATTGCGATCTGCCAGTTGCACATCCATGAGATCGGGCGCGCCTGCATCTTGTAACGCATGACGTAATTCCCCAAGGATCGTGTCTTTCGAAATGGTTTTGCTTTTGCGGCTGACAATGATGCGGTCAAGGCGGGCCAGGTTTTTCCACACCAAGCCATTGGCGCGGGCAATCATGGCGACGTGGCGCGGAGAGAGGCTCATGCGGCGTCCAGGAGCTGGCGCTTCGGCAACGATCACATCGGCCTTTAGGTTTGTTGCAATGAAGAGATCACCCAATGTAATCATGGGGCCTTCCACCTCAATACGCGATTTGAGGGATGCATAGTTATCAACTGCCGCCTGCAATGGGGTGGTCAAGGCCCAGATGATGATGAAGATCATCCCTGAAACCCAAATGAAGCGATAGGCCTCTTTTTTATACAATGTGTGTTTGGCCATGTTTCTATGCCTTACCTTGATCAACGATTAGCGTAAGTTTGATGTGACGGAGAGCATCTCATCGGCGGTGGAAATGACTTTGGCGTTCATTTCGTAAGCGCGCTGCGCTGCAATCAATGATGTGATCTCGCTGACTGTGTTGACGTTCGATGTTTCCAGAAAGCCTTGGAGAACGGTGCCAAACCCGGTCGAGCCCGGTGTTCCACTGATTGGGCTGCCGGAGGCGCCGGACTCTTTCAAAAGGTTGTCACCGATGGCTCCAAGGCCCGCTTCGTTGAAGAAGTTCGTTAACTCGATCTGGCCCACAGTTTGGGGAAGCGTATCGCCATCAATATAGACCTGCACTTCACCTTGCTGATTGATCGCCACGTCCACGGCGTCTTGCGGAATGTTGATTCCTGGCGCCACAACATACCCATCTGGCGTGACCAATTGACCATCCGGACTGGTGGCAAATGTGCCTGCCCGTGTGTAGGCGTCCTCACCGCTTGGCAATTGCACACGGAAATAGCCTTTACCTTGAATGGCAATGTCGAACATATTTTCGGTTGGCGTCAGATCGCCTTGCCCGGTGACGCGATAGACGGTGCCAGCTTTCACGCCGACCCCAATTTGCACACCGGTTGGCACAACGGTTCCTGCATCCGATGATGTCGCGCCGACACGCTCAATATTTTGATAGAGCAAATCTTGGAACTCAGCCCGTTGGCGTTTAAAGCCGCTGGTGTTCATATTGGCGAGGTTATTGGAAATCACCTCAACATTGAGCTGTTGGGCCAACATACCGGTGGCGGCAATACTCAGAGCTCTCATTGTTTTCTTCCTTTTCTCAAAGTCGCTTCGGTGCAATCTAAGTTGTGTTGCTGAGCTTATTGATGGCTTCCAAAGTTAATTTGTTATTTGTCTCCATCAATTTTGCGGCGGATTGATAAGCGCGCATGACGTCAATCATTTTTGTCATCTCAACGATGGCTGACACATTCGATTGTTCAATCGATCCTTGGATAATGATAGGATTAGCGGCATCGCTCGGGATTTCGTCTGATGAAAAAAGACTGTCGCCTTCTTTTTGCAGAAGGCGTTCATTTTCAAATGTGACGAGAGCCAGTTGGCCTTTTTGACCCGTGTTTGTGGTAATGGTGCCGTCAGAGGATACGGTTGGCATCCCATCTTCTGGTGCGAGAGTAATCGGTGCGCCACTTTTGCCAAGAACGGGATAACCCTCTTTGGTGCTCAACTGTCCTTGGTCATTCAAAATGAAGTGGCCATTCCGGGTGTAACGTTCGCCATATGGCGTTTCAATAGTGAAATAGCCATCGCCATTAATCGCGAAGTCTAGCATGTTGGTGGTCGCGACGTGGTGCCCTTGGCTTAGATTACGGTCAACTCCCTGGTCGATGACATAAGAGATTTGTTCTGTACCGGTCTGCGTTTCAACATCCATCAAGTATTCTTCAAAAATGACGGACTCAGTTTTGAACGCAGTCGTGTTCATGTTTGCCAAATTATTGGCAATCACATCCAAATTGCGCCGCAAGGCCATTTGTTGGGATAAAGCAACCGTCGTCGTGGTTGTCATCTGCTCTGCCTTTCTGTCAGTTAACACATCTTTAATAAGACGTTGGAACTTCTGTTCCGTGTGCCACGTTGTCGAACGATCAGATTGCATGCTGCATGCCAGTTAATTTAATTATAAAAATCAAAGATTTAGGAAGATTCTGGTTTGCTAAGACCGGTCACATCTGCCGCAAGAGGTAGGCCTTGCCGGGCAGCTTTTGCCGCAGGCGCAAATTCCTCCGAATTTTACGCATTACGACAACCCTTCATTAACCAGGATCCAGATACGTTACATGCACAACATATATAGGTGTGCCTCGGCACACCTTTTTCGCAGTTTGCGTAAGAGAAGAAAGCGATTATGTCGGAAGAAGTTGAAAATGAAGACGTCGAAGATGGCGAAGCTGCGGAAGACGGCGAGGGTAAAAAGAAGAAACTTGCCGGTAAAAAGATCGTCTTGTTTGGTGCAATTGCCGTTCTCGTGCTTGCTCTTGGCGGTGCTGGCGGGTGGTATGTCTTCTTTAGCGGCAGTGAAGAAGACCATGTCGCTGAAGGTGAAGATGTTGAAGCGGTTGCCGAACCTCTCGACCTTGTTTTCTACGATCTCCCCGTGATGCTCGTGAACCTTAGCAGCAACAGTGAGAAACAATCCTATTTGAAATTGTCCGTTGCTATTGAGCTTGAGGATGAAGAAGCGGTGAGTTTGATTGAACCGCTCTTGCCGCGCGTTGTGGATCGCTTTCAAGTCTACCTGCGTGGGTTGCGTGTGGCGGATCTCAACGGGTCTGCGGGTATGTTTCATCTTAAAAATGAATTGATGCGCCGCGTTAACGCCGCTGTGCCGGTTGAGGTGAAAGACGTTCTCTTTAAGGAAATGATTGTTCAGTAAACTGAGCGTGATGTGAGAGTAGAAGCCGGTCATGACGGAAGAAACAACAGAACAAGTTGAAGACGTAAAAGAAGAATCGCCAACTGCAGGGTGGGAAGCGGTTGCTGAGGATGATGCGGATCTCTCTGATGGTGAAGAAGGAGGTGAACGCGTCCTCAACCAGGATGAGATCGATAGCCTTTTAGGATTTGATTTGGATGAAGAGGGCGGTGATAAGAGCGGTATTCGCGCGATTATCAATTCAGCCTTGGTGTCCTATGAACGTCTGCCAATGCTGGAGATTGTCTTCGACCGCCTTGTGCGCTTAATGACAACCAACCTCCGTAACTTTACGTCTGACAATGTGGAAGTGAGTTTGGACAACATTTCTTCTATCCGGTTCGGTGATTATCTCAACTCCATTCCGCTGCCTGCCATCATCTCAGTCGTGCAAGCAAAACAGCTCGACAATTACGGTCTCATCACCGTGGATTCTAATCTCATCTACTCAATTGTCGATGTGTTGCTTGGTGGGCGTCGCGGCACCGCAGCGATGCGCATTGAGGGGCGTCCTTACACAACGATTGAACGCACGTTGATTGAGCGGATGATCGAAGTGGTTTTGGGCGATATGAAGGTCGCGTTTAATCCTTTGACCGAGGTTGATTTCGAATTAGACCGCTTGGAAACAAATCCACTTTTTGCCGCTATCGCACGTCCGTCGAATGCCGCTATTTTGGTCAAATTCCGTGTCGATATGGAGGATCGGGGCGGGCGTCTTGAACTGCTGTTGCCTTATGCAACCCTGGAGCCGATCCGTAAATTGCTTTTGCAGCAATTTATGGGCGAAAAATTTGGCCGTGATTCGATTTGGGAAAATCACTTGGCTTCTGAATTGCGTGCGACTGATGTGAAAGTCGAAGCTGTTCTCGATCAGCAAATGGTCACCTTGCATGATGTGATGAATTTCAAAGTCGGTCAGACCATCATGTTGAATGTCACCCCGGAAAGCCCTGTTGATGTGCAGTGTGGCGGCGTTTCCTTAATGAAGGGGCGCATTGGCCGTTTAAGCAATCGTGTCGCAGTGTGTTTGGAAAATGGTGTGCAGGACCGGTCTGCGCCACTGGAGAATTAAAGATGCAAGTTCCCATGAGTTTAGTCCTCGAAGGTCTGGTGGTGGTGCTTCTCGGTATCACAGTCGCCTATTGTTTCGTGCTTGATCGCCGTTTGCGGGCCTTGCGCTCTGGGCAGGATGGCATGAAAGATCTCATCAAGGGCTTGAATGATGCGACAGACCGTGCGCAGTCCGGAGTCGCTCAGCTCAAAGTCTCAGGTGATGCCGTTGGCAAAGAGCTGAAAGATGTGGTCACGCACGCCCGTACATTGGCGGATGAACTCGCGTTGATGATCGAGTCTGGAAATAATATTGCGGATCGTCTTGAAGGGTCAGCAAGCCAGGCGACTCAGCACCAAAACGACGCTTTGATTCAACTTGCAAAAACAGCCGAAGAAGATGCGCTTCCTCTGCAAGAGCAATTCTATGAAGTCGATGAAAGTCTGCTGCGTGCATTACGCCAAGCGCGGTAAGGCGTGCTGCATCTTAGGCATGGTCTTGGTTTTTGGGACCAGAGGAAAAAGTAAATGAGTGATAATTTTAAAGTTCTTCCCGCGGTAATGATTGCCATGGTCATCCTGTTTGTGATTAAAGCCGGTGGGTTTGTTGCTTCAATCCAAACGGACATTGCTGGTATTTCACCGGCGCAAGCGGCTGGAACGTCCGAAGATAATACTCCAAAAGAAGAGGTCGCCGTTGCTGTGGCGGAGGACCCGGCTGTGATGGAAACGGCGGCCGCGCCCGATGATTATGCCTATGCGTCTTCGTCTCTCGCGACAGGTTTTATGTCTGAAAGTGAAATAGAAGTTCTGCAAAGTCTGGCGAGCCGCCGTGAATCTTTAGAAGCGCGGGCAAGAGAGCTGGATCTTCGTGAAAAACTTCTCATGGCAACAGAAAGCCGTGTTGATGATAAAATTTCTGAGTTAAAAATGATCGAGCAGCGCATCGAAGACATGTTGGTGCTGCGCGACGAAGAGGAAGAGGCGCAAATTCAAAGTCTCGTGAAAGTCTATGAGACAATGAAATCAAAAGATGCTGCGCGTATTTTTGAAACGCTTGAAACCGATGTACTTCTGGATGTGGCGGGCCGCATGAAAGAATCCAAAATGGCGGCTGTGATGGCTGCGATGAGCCCTATTGCCGCGCAAGAATTAACAGTGATGCTGGCGACACGTCGCGATCTTCCTGAAGACCAAGACGAGGGTGTCGTTGAAGAGCCTTTGGGCTTGAGCGAAGAGGGTTAGGCTGCAGAGCGGCGCGGAAAAAAGAGAGAACGGATGAATGGGGTCAGGGCGCGCCAGTTTAGGTGAAGGGATGTCTAAGCGATTGCGCTTAGGCATCTTTGCCTTATGCGCATTGGTGGTGACGCCTGCGTGGAGTGCGCCTCTCGATATCGACGTTCAGCCAAAAGCTGGCTATAGCCGTATCATCTTAGAAGGTTCGAAACCGCTGTCATTTGACGCGCGCATTGAGCACAGTGTTCTCGTGGTCTCTTTCAATGAAGCGGTTGACATCGATTTACAGGACTTGCGCCAAAAGACGCAAAGTTATGTGGCGATGGCGCGTATGGACCGCGACAAAAAGGTTCTGCGCGTTGCCCTGAAGATGAATTTACGGCTGCATACATCAGCGGCAGATAACAAAATCGCCCTTGATCTTATGGCCGATCGTTTTGTGGGGATGCCGCCGGATATTGAACCGGACTTGACCGAAGAAGACCGTGCAGCGCGCGCTGCAGCAGAGCGTCTTGCTGCCGACACAACGGACCCCATTGAGATTCGTCCCATTGATGTGCGTATTGGGCAGCAAGAAGAGTTCACACGGCTTTCTTTTGATTTTCCTGAGATTGTCACTTATAGCGCAGAGCTGGTGAACGGTCTCGCCAAAGTGACATTCCAACAGGCAATCGATCTCGATATTGTTGATCTGCGCGTTGACCCACCGAACTTCATTACGCATGCGGAAAAAAAGATCGACGGCAACACCTCAACGGTCTCGTTGCGCGTCAAGCCGGATGTGGGGATGCGTCATTTCCGCGATGGCGCCACGATCATTATCGATATTCTGCAGCCAGAGGAGCAAGCTACACCAAACAGTGATGCAAAGTCTGTGGCTGAGCACGCCAAGAGTGAAGATAATAAAACCATCGCCGCGTTGAATGAAATTGCAGACGTGTTGAATGCCGATGAGAAAGAAGATGCTGCACCACAAGAATCTGCCCCTGAAAGTGTGGCCTCCTCTCCGCAAAAAAGTGTGGCGATCAGTGAAAGTGCTTTCCCCACAGATGCGATCCCTGGGGAAGAGCGTGATGCAGACACGAGTAATGAGATGTTCGCTCATGATGAGATCACTCCACCGTCCAAAGACACAACGGAAAGCCGTTTTGACAACGGCATCATGAAAGTGGGTGTCGCGGCAGATCAAGAGCACCTTGCTCTCTCTTTTAAATGGGATGAGACGGTGCCTGCTGGGGTCTTTGCACGCGGGAACAGCCTTTGGATTGTCTTTGATCATGCGGATGCAGTTTTCGACTTTTCAAATATTCAAGATCGTCATGCATCGTATATCTCTGACGTCAGCACGGACCGTGAGGCTGGGGCAACAATTCTCCGTTTCGAGATGCCGTCTGCGCATGCCATCACGGCCAAACATCAAGAGAATGCGTGGACTGTCACATTGGGTGCGCAGGGTGAATCGCGGACCATTCCCTTGACGTTCAAACGCATGAAAGATCGGGAAGGGCAGCCAATTGTCTCTGTGCCTTATGCGGAGGCCTCTAAAGTGCATTGGCTTGACGATCCGGCCGTTGGCGATACGCTGGCCCTCGTGACCTCCTCAGCGCCAGTCAAAGGCTTGGTGACGCCCCTTGATTTTATCGAGTTTTATGGTCTGGCTTCGGCGCAAGGATTGGTCCTGCAAGCAAAGTCTGACGATATGAACGTGCAATTGATTAACGGTGATGTGCGCATTGGCCGTCAGACGGGATTGACGGTCTCGCAAGTGCCTGATGTGCAGGAGGTGATCGAGCAAGCAGGGATTGCCAAAGCCAGCGAGCATGGTTTTATGGATTTTCCGAATTGGCAGATCGGCGCGCCGGATGAGTTCTCCGAGGTCGAGCAGGATTTATTGCAAACGCTGACTCAAGCCGAGATTGCGCAAGATCGCGACCAAGCCAATCAAGTGCGTCTCACCACGGGCCGTTTTTATCTGAGTCACGGTATGGCGTCCGAAGCAGTGGGTGTTTTGGATCTTCTTGAGCAAAATGACGAGACGGCTATTCTCAATCCGGCCTTTCGCGCGTTGCGCGGTGTGGCGCACCATCTGCAGCGGCGCGATGATTTAGCGATGACTGATTTATCCCAAGGCGCATTAAAAGATGATGTCGATGCCGCCATGTGGCGCGGTGTTGTTGCGCTTGGTCTTGGACAATATACAGAATCTTATAAAGCATTTCAGGAATCCAGCGAAGCCATCTCACGCTACTCCTCACAATGGCGCGGCTATCTCTATACTAAAGCGGCAGAAGCAGCGTTGCACGAACAAGATTTCCAACGCGCCAATAATTATCTTGATGCGGTGCCGGGCGATGGCGTCTCAAACACCGTTCTGGCGCAAACCAAATATCTGCAAGGGCAATTGTTTGAAACCCTCGATAAGCCAGGGGAGGCCTTGCAGTATTATCAGCAAGCGGTGCAGCTCGGCACGCCGGAACAAATTGCACGCGGCACCCTTGCCAAAACAGATTTGTTGCACCGTGTCGGTCAAATTTCCGATGAGGATGCGATCGCACGGCTTGATGTGCTGCGTTATCAATGGCGCGGCGATGACCTTGAGCTTTCTGTTTTGCATAAGCTCGCTGAGCTTTATGTTGCGGCTGGGGATTACCGCCGCGGTCTCAGCATGATGCAGGAGGTGGTCGATAATTATCCGAAAAGTAAAGTGGCGGATCGCATCGCCACCAGCATGATCGATATTTTTAAAGAGCTGTATCTGAAAAAAGCCGTCGATAACATGCCGCCGCTGCAAGCGCTTGCGCTTTATTATCAATTCCGCAACCTGACGCCTGTAGGCCGGGAAGGGGATGATATGATCCGCAAATTGGTGGATCGTTTGGTGGCGTTTGATTTGCTGGAACAAGCGGCTGAGCTGTTGCAGCACCAAGTGGATGAGCGTCTGGATGGCATGGCGCGCTCGCAAGTAGCGACACGCCTTGCGGTGATTTATCTCACCGATGGCAAAGCCGAGCGGGCGCTGCAAACCTTGCGCAACACGCGGCAAACACGTCTTCCGAAACAGCTTGCCTATGCGCGCCGCGTGCTTGAAGGACGTGCGCTGGTCGAGCTTGGCCGGTACGATCATGCGCTCGAGGTGGTCGAAGCGTTTGACACCGAAGAGGTAGAGCATTTGCGCGCCGATCTCTATTGGCGGGCGCAAAACTGGCCCTATGCGGCAAAGATGCTGGAAGATCAATTGGGTCGGCGCTGGCAACAAAAAGACACGCCCTTAAGTGATGCGGAGCGAGAAACCGTGCTGCGCACCGCACTGGCTTACGCCTTCGCAGAAGATGAAGGCGGGCTGGAGCGTATGCGCCGGTCCTACGGAACCTTGATGGCTAATTCATCGGATGCCGACGCCTTTGCCATTGTCACCGAAACGCTGGAGCTACGTGGGATTCAATTTGCGCAACTTGCGTCCAAGATCGCAACCACCAACACGCTGGACCGCTTCATGACCGCCTACCGCGACACGTTTCAGGTCAATGACCCGGTGATGAACTAGGGTTTTCTCGCCCAATGTAATCCACGACCCAAGGTACGTTTATTGTCCCCTCTCCCCTGGGGGGAGAGGGCTAGGGTGAGGGGGCTCTGAGAGAGCATTGGTCACAACAGTTAACACGCCCTCCAGATTCTCAAACACCTCATTGTTCCAGAACCGTAAGACACGATAACCATTATTTTCAAGCCATTCTATGCGTGCTTGATCCTTAGCTTCATGTTCCGGTGTATTGTGTTGCCCACCATCAAGCTCAACGACAAGGTGTGCTTCAAGGCAAACGAAATCGACTATAAAATTGCCGCGAGGAATTTGACGACGGAATTTCCATCCGTCGAGTCGACGATCTCGTACAGCATTCCAAAAACGTCGCTCAGCTTTAGTCTCTTCGTGGCGCAAGCGGCGAGCTGTGGTGGTTAATTTCTTTCTCAATACACCCTCACCCCAACCCTCTCCCTCAAAGGGAGAGGGAGTGTTTTCTATTCCTATTATGACTACGAATTCAATTGATCGCTACATTTAATTCTTTTGAACACCAGCATTTAGGAGAGCAACAAATCGTGCATGAAATAAATTAAAATATTTATCGGCATTCTACGTTGAACGCGTAATATTGCAGTTAGTTTAACGTCCTATGATAATAATATTATTGCAATGTGATGTCATCGAATTCAAACCAATAACTTGGGTTTTCCAAATCTATTTTTGAAAATCTGCCTGAACTTACCATGCAAGGTTTGCTGGTGCTTGTTACAAAAGTACCAGAAAAAATAACATTATCCCCGTGTTTCATGCTCAATATTTTTCCATATAATGGATCATCTGATTTGACTATCGTGTTTTTAGGTCTAGTCTTAGCCAATTCATTTTGAAAGAGAAGTTTTGTAGCTGTAGAAATTTCAATTTTAGAACCCAGTTCAATTGATATATGTGTTTGCTTTTGGAGCCAAGACTTCGAAATTGTTTTGACTTTGCCAGACCAGTTTGTAATTGGCCGTTCTCGGAATAATCTGCAAAAGTCGTCGTCTAATTTAGTTTTTATGGCTTCTTTTTCTGTGTTCTCCTTGGCTGACCTTACATTGACTATGGCTTGACAAAGTTCAATAATAAAAAATTGCTCCTGCTCTGATAATTTACTGACGTCATCTGTACAATCCATCATTTCGATTTGCTCATTCAGAAAAATATACCCTAAGCACATCACGGTAACTAATGATAGAAATCCTGCAGGACTTGCGAGACTTTTCCTTCGTTTAGATGTTTTATTCTTTTTGCGTCGCTTCTTTCCGCCTATTGGTAGTTGAGTTTCTTGAAAGCCATAACCATAAATTAAATTTCGAATTGTTTTGATAATGAAACCACCTACGAACCAAAAGAGTAAAATGGGAATTACGTTCACTGTAAATCCCATAAACGGTATAATTCCTATATCAATTATATCTAGCCCAAATAGGATAATAGAAGCCAACATGGCAGCGTTGAAAAGAAACAAGATAGAATTTAGCAAACGATAAATCATGTTTCCCCACGACAGTTTATGCCTTAGGCTAATAGCCAGAACAGCATAACTCGAAATGCGTGTGTGTTGAAGGTAAAAGAACGCAAAAATAGCGGCGTCTATTGAGCGTCGCCATCGTCACTTCATCGGAAGAGGATGGGTGTTACCCCGGACTAAAGCTTTCGACCAGACTGCCGGAGAGTAAGTGCCAGCCATCGACCAGCACGAAGAAAATAATCTTAAACGGCAGCGAGATAATAATCGGCGGCAGCATCATCATGCCCATGGACATCAACACCGAGGCAACCACAAGGTCGATCACCAAGAAGGGAACAAAGACCAAAAAGCCGATCTCAAACGCGGTGCGCAGTTCCGAAATCATAAAGGCTGGGATTAATGCCCGGAACGGTGTGGCTTCTGGCGTTGTGGGTTCCGCGCCTGCCATATTCAGGAAAAGCCCAAGATCTTTTTCCCGCACTTGCGCGATCATGAAGGTGTGAAACGGTTTGGCCCCCTCTTCGAGAGCGGCAGTGAACTCCACTTCATCGTTAATCATCGGTTTGACGCCTGCATCGTAGGCTTGCTCAAAGGTCGGCGCCATGATGAACGCAGTGAGGAACAGCGCGAGGCTGATCATCACCATATTCGGCGGGCTTTGCTGAATGCCGAGGGCCGTGCGCAAGAGCGACAGCACCACAACGATGCGCACAAAGCTTGTCACCATAATCAAAATGCTTGGCGCGAGGCTGAGCACCGTGATCAGCACAACAAGTTGCACCACGCGCTCGGTGAGCCCGCCTTCTGCATCGGAGCCGAAATCGATATTCACCTCCTGCGCAAGGGCAGGGCTGCCGCTCCACACAAGCAGGCTAAAGACGGCCAGCAACAAAGCCGTAACAAGATGACCAAAAGGTTGACGCATTAGGAGGCGTCTCCGCCTTGCGGGGGTTGGCTGTTCGCCGCCAAACCATGAAACTTCTTTTTAAAGTCAGCGAAGATCAGCGGCGCGCTGGCGCGTTCCTGATCATCATTGTCTGTATTTTGCGGCAAGATGTCGGTCGAGAGATCGCGGTCGAGCACGATCTCACCTTGTGTGCCGAGGATCAGAAGGTGTTCCACATCATCTCGGCGCACCAAGACGAGGGAACGGCGGGCATCAAGGGTCAATTGTTCGACCACTTGCAAACGCCCCAGTTTTGTTTGTGAGGCGAATTGACCATTCGCCCATCCCAGTTTCTTTGCCAGCATCGCCAGCGCCCCGATAAGGCCCAGAACGAAAGCGAGTGCAAAAATAAAGCGTGCATACTCAGCAAGTTCCATGAGCACACCCCGCAAACCATTTACGATTGATTAAGTTTATCATTGATTGAGACTTCTTCTCGTTATGCAAAGGAGGACTTTGCCTCCGTTGGTCCCAACGCTAGGCCGTTATGCTTAATGCGCCGTTAAAACGCAGGCTCATCTGTGTTGTTTTGAGAAGTTTTTAGTAAACAATTCGTTTACGGAGGAATTGTGTAAACGCAAAATTAACAAGCGCAAAAAGTGGAAGAAGGTTTAATTTCTTTTGTGCATTTTTAATCGCGTTTTAACTTTGTCGGCAAATAATTCCTAATACGACAAGATAAAACGGAATGGGTAAATGCTGCTTGACAATATACCGCTCTTAAGCGCGCTGCGTGGCAAGATGGTGTGGCTGAATGAACGTCAAAGCGTGATTGCGCAAAACGTCGCCAATGCCAATGCGCCAGGTTACAAAGCGCAAGACCTAAAAGAGGTGACGTTCGGTGAGCTTGTGGCCGGTACGAACAAAGTGCCAAAGAATGGCGCAACCCATCAATCGCATTTTCAATTGGCGGCAATGAAGGGGGCCACGCCTTTACAAAAAATTGAGGCCGACACCGATTGGGAAGCGACACCCGACGGTAATTCTGTCGTGCTTGAAGAGCAGATGATGAAAATTGCCGAAACGCAAATGGAATATCAATCAGTCACAAGCCTTTATAAGAAAAGCTTAGACATTATGCGCATGGCTATTCGTAGCAAGTAAGCGCCAGAGTTAAGGATCATACTTGATGAACGTTTTTAAATCACTCCTTGTTGCTGCGGCTGGGATGCGCACACAAAATGCGCGTATGCGGATTATTTCGCAAAACTTGGCAAATGCCAACAGCACGCCCGAACCTGGCAAAGCCCCGTACCGTCGCCAAATCCCGACCTTTAAGAATGTCATGGATCAAACCAACGGTGTGGAAGTGGTAACCATGTCAAAAACAGTCGCGGATCAATCGCCATTCCGCCGCAAGTTTAGCCCCGGTCATCCGGCGGCCGATGAGCTGGGTTACATTCAATTACCGAATGTGAATGGTTTGATTGAGATGATGGACATGAAAGATGCCCAGCAATCTTATGAAGCCAACCTCAATGTTATTAAGTCCACGCAGCGTATGATGGGGAGCACACTTGATCTCCTCCGCCGCAGCTAAAATGAAAGCATAAGTTTAAGGATAACGTATTATGTCAATTAATTCTCTTATGGCTTCGAAAGCCTATGCGGAAGCCGCTGTCAAAGCCGCAAGCCAAAGCGGGGCTGGTGAAAGTGTGGCGAAACCGCAAGGCGCCAATTTTGGCGATTTGCTTGATGGCATGATCAATGATGCCGTTGACGTCGGAAAGGTCAGTGAAGCGCAAGCGATCACCTCATTAAATGGCGGGGCGGAAATGGTCGATGTGGTGACCGCCATTACCGCTGCTGAAATGACTCTCGAAACCGTAGTGGCGGTGCGCGATAAAGTCATTGAGGCGTATCAAAATATTATGCGTATGCCGATCTAAGGCGTGCGGTGCTGCGGTAGAAGAGTGCAGCTCTCATTTGAATTCCCTTACAGAAGGTCAGACGTCAATGAATGGTCCCGAAGTCATTGAAATCGGTCGCGATGCGATCTGGGTGCTTTTGCAAGTCTCGACGCCAGTAATGTTGGTGGCCCTTGGTGTGGGTTTGGTCATTGCGCTGTTGCAAGCGCTGACACAAGTCCAAGAGATGACCTTGGTGTTTGTGCCGAAAATTATTGCGATCTTTATCTCGCTTCTCTTGTTCATGCCGTTTATGGCCATAAATCTCGGTGGTTTGATGGAGCGCATGGCGGAACGGATTGCGGGTATGTAACGCTGTGAAGGGCTCCTCAGGCGTATGAGTTTCTCTTTTTCCATATCCCATGATTTTCTCAGCCAGCAAGTTTTTGTCTTTCTGGCTGTGTTTGCGCGCATGGGTGCGCTTGTTATGGTGATGCCAGCGCTCGGAGCGGAAAGCGTACCGGCAAATGTCCGCCTCGTTTTGGGGCTTGCTCTGTCTGTTCTTGTTTATGCCTTTGTTGTGGAAACCTATCCACAGATGCCTGTCACAAGTCTTGCGTTGATCGTGTTTGCGATTGCCGAACTTCTCATCGGCCTTGCCATTGGCGCCATCGTCCGCCTTGTGATGAGTGCCGTGCAAACGGCTGGCACGTTGATTGCTTTTCAAACCAGCTTGGCCTTTGCGCAAAATTATGATCCCACACAAGGCGTGCAAAGCGCGTTGATTGGAACATTTTTATCCATCACCGCTGTGACGATCATCTTTGTGACGAATCTGCACCATTTAATGATTGGCGCGCTTTATGATTCCTACACCTTATTCCCCGCAGGAGCGCAATGGGAATGGCAAAGCCTTGTGCAATTGGCCACGGACACTGTTGCAGGAAGTTTTATATTGGCGGTGCAACTTGCCGCGCCATTTCTCATCGTCAGTTTGGTCTTTTATCTCGGTGTGGGCATCCTCTCGAAGTTGATGCCCCAAGTGCAAATCTTTTTTATCGCCATACCAGCCAATATCTTGCTTGGCTTTTTGATCCTCATGTTGGTGCTCAGCGCCATGATGCTGTGGTTTGCGGATTATTTCCAGACCGTCCTTGGCAACTTCCTAGTGTAGATAAGGAGGGAAGACGTGGCGAACGATCAGGATCAAAGTCAAAAGACAGAGCAACCGACCGAGAAAAAACTTCAGGACGCTCATAAAAAAGGTCAGGTTGCGAAAAGTCAGGAAGTGAGCACCTGGTTTGTCTTGGCGGCGGGAACTATGTTTATCGCCTTTTGGGGGCCGACGATGATGACGGACCTTATGGGCCTGTTGTCACAATTTATCGCCAAACCCCATGATCTGACGACCGAGCCAGGTGGGTTGCCGCGGCTCATGAACGATTTGGGGCGTGATGTCGTGGTGATGATCGCTATGCCCTTTGGCGTGTTCTGCATCGCTGCGGTCATCGGTAATCTGGTGCAGCATCGTCCTGTCTTTACGATTGAGCGGATGAAACCGAAGCTTGATAAGATTTCACCATTGAAAGGCTTTAAGCGTCTCTTTGGAACGGCGGCTTTGGTGAATTTTGCCAAGGGTCTCGCCAAGCTCACCTTGATTGGGGCGGTGGCGTTCTTAGTCGTCTGGCCCGAACACGAACAGCTCGCTGATATTGTGATGCGCGATATTGGCTCCTTCTTCCCCTTGTTGCAGACCCTCTCCCTGCAAATGCTTGGCGGGGTGATGGCGGTTCTCTCAGTCATTGCAGGCCTCGATTTTGCCTATCAAAAATATGATTTCATGAAAAATCAGCGCATGACCAAGCAAGAGGTCAAAGACGAACACAAGCAAACCGAGGGTGACCCGCATGTCAAAGGCAAATTGCGCCAGATTCGTATGGAGCGTGGCCGCCAGCGCATGATGGCCAATGTGCCAGACGCGACAGTGGTGATCACCAACCCAACGCACTTTGCGGTCGCATTGAAATATGAAACCGGAGAGACGGGCGCGCCTGTCTGCGTGGCCAAAGGGGCCGATAATATCGCCTTCCGTATTCGTGAAATCGCTAAAGAGCACGATGTGCCCATCGTGGAGAACCCGCCTCTCGCACGCGCTCTTTTTGCCACTGTCGAGATTGAGGATGAAATCCCGCATGATCATTATCAGGCTGTGGCTGAGGTCATTTCCTACGTTATGCGCCTAAAAAACAAGTTTACCCAGTCCCGTTCCATATAGGTGGCTTTGGCGGCGGCCTGCTTTCATAAAATCTCCAAGAAACCTCCTGTTCCCTGAATACCTGTGAGTGATAGGCTGTGCAGATGCAGAGGAAGGGGTTATTTTATGGCCGCGAAGAGTGATTCGATGCGGAAGAGAGTAAGGAGGGGCACCTTGGCGTATTTGCGGCGGAATGATGCATTGCCATGGATCTTAGGCATTTCTATCAGTGTGGCCTTGTTGGTGTGGTTTTGGGTGTTGTTTTCGCCTGAGGCGGGCTTCCCTGGTCTTATTTTAGTGGCGGGTGGCGCATCCCTTCTTTTTATCGTTTTTTATGGCTTGGCCACAGGCTCTCTCAGCTTTGGGAAGAATCAAGAGGCGGCTAATCGCGCGCGTAGCCATGGCTTTCAGGAAGCAGGTCTCTTTATCCGTGTGCTTGATGAAACCCCGGAAGCGTATCTGATCGTGAATCGCAATGGCGCTGTGATCTATGCGAACCAGGCCTATGAAACGCTGACGCAAGCAGGGAACCGCGCGCGCAATGTGGGCCGGCCATTGCCCTTAGAGCAAGTCTTTGCCGGAGACGAAGATCTTGCCGCGCCGCTCTATCGCTTAGCCCGGGCGGCGCGTTCTGGGGAAACCGGTTCTGAGCTTTTACGTCTCAAAACAGCAAATGACGAAAGCCGTGTCTTGCAGGCAACGGTGACACCCATTGAAGGGGTGCGTGATTACGCACTCTATCGTCTGATCGAAAGACCCCTTGAAGCAGCGGCTACTGTGGACTTAGAGCTTGGCACCATTAATGGTGATGAGGTCCAGACCCCGGCTGAGGGGATGACACTTGATCTTGATGCGCAAGATATTGTGGATGTGGCGTCGGCCTATGGCCGAGAAGATTTAAGCCTCTTCAAGAATGCGCCTCTTGGTCTTGTGATCCTTGATCAAGACGGGGCGCTTGTCCAAGCCAACCAAGCGGCGCAAACGCTTCTTGGCAAGGGCAGTGATGAAACTGCGATGTCATTCGCGGATCTCTTTGAGGGCGACGATGCAAAAGAGGTTGCGGAACGCATCCGGGCGTGCCGCGAGGATGCAGCACCGTCCGTGCCGCTTGATGTGGCGTTCCAATCAGTAGACGGCAAAGACGCAATTTCTGTGCGGCTTTACCTTGCTCTTTTGGATGGTGATCCGGACAGTGAAACGGCCGATGAAGTGATCGTCTATTTGGTCGATATGCGGGAACATAAATCCCTTGAAATGCAAATGGCGCAATCACAGAAAATGCAGGCTGTGGGACAGCTTGCTGGCGGCGTTGCGCATGACTTCAATAACTTGCTGACCGCCATTATTGGTTTTTGCGATCTCTTGCTGACGCGTCACCATGCTGGTGACCCGTCTTTTAATGACATTGATCAGATCCGTCAAAATGCCAATCGTGCGGCAAATCTTGTGCGCCAATTATTGGCTTTCTCGCGTCAGCAAACCCTCACGCAAAAGGTCATGTCGCCAACCGATGTCTTAAATGACCTGTCGATGCTTTTGCATCGTCTTCTTGGGGAAAAAGTGGATTTGAATGTGGTGCATGGGCGCCACCTTGGTCTTTTAAAGGTGGACCAAAGCCAGCTTGATACGGCGTTGATTAATCTTTCTGTGAATGCGCGAGATGCGATGCCGGATGGGGGAACACTGGACATCGCGACCAAGGCGATCACGCAGCCTGCGAAGCGCAATGTGGTTGAAGATGTGGTTGAGCCAGGCCGGTATGTGCTGATCGAAGTCAAAGACAGCGGCACGGGCATGCCGGAAGATGTTCTTGAGAAAATTTTTGATCCCTTTTTCACCACCAAAGGCGTTGGCCAGGGAACAGGTCTCGGGCTGTCCACGGTTTATGGCATCATCAAGCAGATGGATGGGTTTATCTTTTGTGACAGCGAAATAGGCGTTGGCACCACCTTCCGTATTTATTTGCCGGAATATGAAGAGACGGCGGAAGATAAAGCAGCGCGTGAGGAAAGCGCCAAGCAAGAACCAGAAGCCCGTGATTTGACCGGTATGGGCACGATCTTGTTGGTGGAAGATGAAGATGCTGTGCGCGCCTTTGCAACGCGGGCCCTCTCAAGCCGCGGCTATGAAGTCCTCGAAGCGGCAAATGGCGTTCAGGCCTTGGATATTTTCAAAAATCATGACGGACCCATTGACCTTATGGTGTCGGATGTGGTGATGCCGGAAATGGATGGGCCGACCTTAGCGCGCGAGGCGCGGGCGCTCAAAGAAGACACAAAAATCATCTTCATTTCCGGTTATGCGGAAGATGCATTCAAGGATACCGAGCGCCCAGAAAACACAACCTTTTTGCCAAAGCCGTTTTCACTGAAACAACTTGCCGCCAAAGTCAAAGAGGTTTTGGGTGAGTAGTATCGGTTGTCTACGTCTGATAAAATTTGTAACTGGATGGAATTAAATAAAATTCGATCTAGTTTTTATCTCACTTAATTCGTTTAAAATTTAGCAAAAGTCTGTGGTGCCGATTTAGCGCCGCTTTAAACGCCAACCTCTATGGATGACCATGAAGAGACGCGAGGTCATGTTCGCGTCATGTCGTCTTGTCGTTTTGAGTAGTGGTTGTTTATGGCGTACGCAGTTTCTGTTCCTCTTTCTGGTGTAACACATGTCGATCCCTTGGTTAGTGGTGTGAAATGGACGGATGGCACCGATGATGGATCGTTGGTTCTCACCTATTCATTTCCAACCTCCTCAACGCATTACGCCAACAATTACGGCGCTTATGATGAGCCGCAAAATGGTTTCACGGCGTTTACTGCGGAACAGCAAGCAGCGGCTGTCAGTGTGTTGGACGCGTG
>JANQLI010000105.1 GCA_028280675.1 Alphaproteobacteria bacterium | reverse complement strand
CGATCCAATCCGAACCGCCGCAGGACTCCTCTGTCGCAATCAAAAGACACCCATAGGACCCCGCGATGGTGCGCTCAATGGTGACGGCTTTTTCATTGGCTTTTGGTTGTTCATGACCACCAGCAAACGCCGGTCCAACTAGCAGCACTGCGCACGACACACATAAGAACGCGTAGAAAACCTGTCTCCAATGCAACATCATCACATATATATCCTTTGATTTTTGATCGCATATTTCCATTTTAGAAAGACCGGCGATCCGCTTGCAGAGTATAAGCGCCGCACCGCGTGGCGCACAATGCATTTCAAACGTGATGGGGCATTTCAAACGTGATGCGCGGACACTGGCCCGGTTCTGCAGCCATCATCTATAGCGCGATAGCGGCCGCGCCATCCGTATTGCAGTCGCACCCGACAATGTGAATTCCTGCAAGTTATAATCATTCTTATAGTGATAGTGAATAAGTTTAGTCGCATTTGGAGCTTTCAACATGGCCTTTCTTCGTACATCCCTCCGCATGAAAACTGTATCCTTGGCGCTCGCCGCAGCACTGCTAGGTTCAACATCCGCCTTTGCAGGCGCGCACAACACACCAGGGCGCGTGATTGAACTGATCGAAGTGAGCGATGAGCAACTCGCACTATTACGCAAAAACAATCCCGCTTTCAGCGCCATGGATGACGAGGAACTGATCAGGCTTCTTTCCATTTTGAAGAATGAAGAAGGCATGGTCAGTGACGAGAGCGTCAATGATGAGATCGGTATTTTGGTCTTGGCCCATGGCTTTCACGGTGAGGGATATAAAGAATTTCGCGCCGCGTTCAAAGAGATCGGGGACGTCCACCCCACAGGCTATGCCTTTGGTCTCTCCATTTTAGACTCCGGTCACCTGCAAAAGGTCATCGATCAACTCACTTCTCAAGGCGCCAAGAAAATCGTTCTGTTTCCAGCCACCACAGCAATGAATTCCGGCATGGTGCGGCAATGGGAATATGCCCTGAACTTCCGCGAGGAGTTTGCCTATACAGCCGTTGACAAGATCAAAACCGACGCAGAGATGGTGTGGGCGCCTGGCCCGATGCCGCACCCCTTAACAGGTGAAATCTTACGCGACCATGCAAAAGCGCTCAGTCAAGATCCGGCGAATGAATTGGTGATCATCACCGGTCACGGCCCGCAACGCATAGAAGACAATGACCGTGAAGTGGAAATTTTGCAAACGCATGCGAACTTCATGAAAGAGAACGTTGGCTTTTATGACGTTCGGCCCCGCAATGTGCAAGACGACGCCCGCCCTGACATCCGCGCCAACAATGTCAAAGTGATCCGCGGCTGGGTCGAAGAGGCCAAGGCGGACGGCAAAGAGGTGATTGTGGTCACGACCGTTCTCACCACCGCGAGCGTGATGGATAAACTCGAAAACGACACCAAGGATTTGGGCGTGCGCTTCAGTAACGCCGGCATGATGACCAACGAACACTTTGCCGAATGGCTCAACTTTGCCGTTGCCGACACCTTGGAAAAGGCCGCGAACTAGGCTCAGCTCTTTTGCGCAATGTCCGCTTTTGCCTATAAGCTCAAGCGGACATCACGACTTTACTTCTCTTTGCAGATCATCGTTTATTGCTGAGGTGGTGGCGAGTCACACTGCCGCCCTTGGTATAAACCAACCACGTAATACCATCGCTGCTCTGCAATTTTTTTCTGCTCTTCACGTTCTTTTTTCTTGCGATTACCAATGCCTTTAAACACACCGCCAACGGCTCCGATGGCGCCAACCGCTTTATAGGCTCCGGAACGCACAGCAAGTTCCGTTGCAATGCCTGTGGCAGCGTCTGATGCTAATATACTGCCCTCGGGAGAACCGCCGATAATTTGCTCCATGGCGCTTGCCTCTGACACAAGAGCGTCACAGCTCATGCGCACATCACCCATCTGCATAGGTTGCGTAAGTTTTTCCTCGTCTGCTGCATGCACGGATACAGTCATCATGGACAAGGCTAAAATGAAGGACATGTGCTTCCACATCTTTAAAGCTCCTTTATCTACTGATCAAACACGACGAACGCGGGTCATAAACCCAGTTCATTCAAAAAAATAAGAAAAGCCAAACACAAAAACGCGAAAAGAAGGCGTAACACCTGCGGCAGATGAGGCTTAACCCTGGATAGACGTCTTGAACACAGCAACAAACGCAACACCCCTTCTACAGATAGATGCCAAGGACGATCACACTCATCAGAATGAGCAACGCCCCAGTTAACATGCCAAGGAACACCATACGCATTACACGCTCCCAGTTTTCAGACGCTTTTTGCAAATCGCTTATGGGGTAAATTAAAAAGAGAAGCGCGGGCCGCGCATCATCAATTTTGATGAGATGGCGGACATAAAGGATGCGAATGTAGAAATTCTATTGGATGCTCATGCGCGCGATCCACGCGCACGCATGAACCGCAGGCTTATCTTTGCAGCGTGATACTAGCGAGCAGAGACACAAGTTCCGGTTGTTTAACGCACCCGGTCTTCTCCATAATTTTACGGATATGCGTGCGCACCGTATTAATAGAAACGCCTTGATGGTCTGCGATTTGTTCCGCAGATTTGCCAGCGGCCAATTTTCTCGCAACCCCTGCTTCAGCGGCCGTCAAATCAAAAAGTGACCGCACGAGATCGACAGGCGGCACGGCTTTT
>JANQLI010000074.1 GCA_028280675.1 Alphaproteobacteria bacterium | reverse complement strand
GGGATTTGGCCGATTATCATGGGCGTGACGATGTTTGTGCAAACCAAGATGAATCCGGCGCCTGCAGACCCTGTCCAGGAAAAAGTGTTCCTCTTTATGCCGCTCTTTTTCACCTTCTTGCTGGCGTCCTTCCCAGCCGGGTTGGTGATTTATTGGGCGTGGAACAACCTGCTCTCGATTCTCCAACAATATGTCATTATGACCCGCCAGGGTGTGGATGTGACATTGCTTGAGAATATGGGCCTCGATAAGTTGTTTAAGTCGAAGCCCTCCAAGAGCAACGATTAATAATCCATGCCTTCGGATAGACGAGGCGAGGGCGCAATGGCAGACATGTCCGAAACTGAGATAGAAGCGGGACGGCTTTTGTTTGCCCAGCCCTGCGATTTTATCCGCGGGGTGACCCGTATTGCCGACTTGCCGGAGGGCGGTTTGCCGGAGGTTGCCTTTGCGGGGCGCTCAAATGTGGGTAAGTCGTCTCTGATTAATGCGCTCACCAACCGAAAAACCCTCGCCCGGACGTCCAATACGCCTGGGCGCACCCGCGAGGTGAATTTCTTCAATCTCGGGGACCAGCTGCATCTCGTCGATCTTCCTGGCTTTGGTTATGCACGGGTGTCGAAGACTCAGGTGAAAGAATGGACCGCCTTGGTCACGGACTATTTGCGGGGACGTGCGGCGCTGCGCCGGGTCTGTTTGCTTGTGGATTCGCGCCGAGGGCTGCTTGAATCCGACCTCTCTGTCATGAAGATTTTAGATGTAGCTGCAGTGTCTTACCAGATTGTCCTCACAAAGACTGACAAGTTGAAGCCGGGCCCTTTAGAGGCGCGGATAAAGGACGTTGAGACGGCGCTGCGCAAACATGCAGCGGCCTATCCGGATATCCTTGTGACCTCCTCTGTCAAGGGCGCAGGTCTTGCGGAGATGCGCGCGTCATTGGCCGCATTAACGAAAACTTGATCCGCAGATATAAGCATTGCTATCAATGCTTTAGATATAAAACTTAAAGGTCATTATTATGGTGGATTCCGCATCCAAAACATCCGGCGCAGCCCTGTCTGAGGGCTTACGGACTGCGCAAACGCTCTCTGAGGCGTTGCCTTATATCCGCCGGTATGCCGGAAAAACGGTCACGATCAAATATGGCGGGCATGCCATGGGCAGCGCGGAACTCGGCCGCCAATTCGCCATTGACGCCGTGCTGCTGAAACAGCTTGGCGTGCATGTTGTGATCGTTCATGGCGGCGGCCCGCAGATTGCAGAGATGTTGACCCGTCTTGGGATCGAAAGTTCCTTCGAGGAGGGATTACGTGTCACGGATGCGCAAACCGTTGACGTGGTGGAAATGGTGCTTGCCGGTAAGATCAATAAACAAGTGGTGACGGCGATCAATCAAGCGGGGGGACAGGCAATAGGCCTGTCGGGGAAAGACGCCCAGCTTATCGTCGCGGAAAAGCTGCACCGGACAACGCGCGATCCTGAGTCCAACATCGAACGGGTGCTGGATCTTGGCTTTGTGGGCGAACCGAAAACGGTGAATCCCGGCATTTTAGAGACCATCGGATCGTCTGACGTAATCCCGGTGATCGCGCCAATTGGCGTCTGTGAGAATGGGGATACCTATAACATCAATGCCGATACGGCTGCCGGAGCCATTGCAGGCGCGACGAAGGCGGCCCGTTTTATTCTGCTCACAGATGTGCCGGGGGTCCTGGATAAAGACGGCAATCTCATTGAGCGGCTCGATGCGGATGAGGCGCGCGCCTTGATCAAGGATGGCACGATCCAGGGCGGGATGATCCCGAAAGTTGAGACCTGTATCCGGGCTCTCGAAGAAGGTGTGGAAGCCGCCGTTATCGTGGATGGGCGGACCGCGCATGCGCTTCTTTTAGAGCTTTTTACCGAACACGGGGCAGGCACGCTTATCCAGTAATATCATTATATTTTTTAGAACTGTCTCACGCCCGATACATTTAGAGACTATCAGGATTTTTGTGCTGAAATTCCGAATTATATGGAAATTAACGCAAATAAGGTAAATTTTACCGTGACACAGCAGAAATTTTGGGTACAACAGAATTGGATGCGGCTGTGGGGGCGCAGCGAACCCTTTCGCGCGCTTGGGGAGTGGATATAACGTGCAGACCAAGAACAACGCTATCCAGAAATGTGGCCAAAGTGGCCTCCTTGCTCTTCTTATCCTCTTTGGCGGGCTTTTCGTTCCGCAAGAGGCACACGCTGATTTCAAATTCTGCAATCAAACGTCATATGTCCTGCGCTCTGCGCTGGCCTATGACGATGGCGGGATGCAGGCGCAAGGCTGGCAAACCCTGCTTCCTGGCAAATGTATCAGTGTGCTGAAGGGTGATCTCAGCGAAGACACATACTACACGTATGCTGAATCCGTGTCGGGTCATACTGGCGGCATTAAATATTTTGAAGGAGATGAGCCTTTCTGCCTAAGCGATGATGATGAGTTTATTATCAGTGAGCGGACAGAGTGTTCTGATCAGGGTCTGAGACAGGGCAATTTCATTCGGGTGGATGTTGATAACGACAAAGAATGGGTGGCGACGTTTACTGAACCTGCAAAATTTAATACCAATAAGGCCGAAATCGCAGGTGTGCAGCGTCTGTTGGCGGATATTGGTTTTGACCCCGGCCGGATTGATGGGGAATTAGGCCGGAAGACTCGGAACGCGATCGCGTCCTTCAAACGATCCTATGATCTTAAAGCGAGCGGTCTGGTCACCGATGAGTTGGTGAGCGCTCTAGCGGATGCCGCGAATGCTGAAGCGGAAGAGCGCGGATTTAAATTTTGTAATCAAACAGGGCAAAATGTTTGGGCGGCGATTGGTTATCAAAAAAAGAGAACCTGGTTTTCAAAAGGCTGGTGGATGGTCTCTCCGGGTGCGTGCGCCAAGGTGATCAAGGATGCATTGACCGAACAAGCCTATTACATCCACGCTCTTCTTGATGACCCGGATGGCGAAGTGGTGATTGCGCAAGGCGACACGCAGCTTTGCACAGCCGAAGTAAAATTCGATATTAAAGGGCGCGAAGATTGTGATTTGCACGGTTATGCGTCAACGGGATTTCAAAAGGTTGACACCAAGGGCGCGAAATCTTGGACATCGCTCTTCACGGTCAATTAGCTTCGGCGCTTACGCCTTACTCCGTAAAATAACTGAGGTGCCACGTCATCTCATCTTCTGACAGAGGATAATCCACGCCATCGCGCGCCATCAGCAAGTCTTGTGGGGGGATACGGGCGATATGCCTTTGTATCTGCAGGGATGTGCGCATGCCCAGGCCCGCCAGCCAAACAAGTGCGGTGATGGCCTTTCCTTGCTTTGAGGAGAGCATGTTCGTGACAAGAGAGGGAGAGCGTTGTGTCAGTGCAGACAAGGCGTAAATCACACGCAAGCGATCGCCTTGAACGGCCAGATCACTGACATATTCATCTGTAAGCTGTTTTGCATGAAAGGCTTGAGAGATGTCAGCACGGACCCGTTCTAAGTCCGCATTCGCTTCCTCATCTTCTACCGGCTCGGTTTTAATGCGGCTGTTTACGCGGCTCTGAATATCTAGCACGATGTCTCGTGGTAAGTCATTCCGCTCAGCCAGGATGTGAAGCAGCGATGATGCAACGAATCCGGCAACCCGTTTCGCTGCCCGTCCGGAGAGTTCCGGGCGCATGACGAGCGGTTCATGCCACGCGTCAATGTCTTCAGCGCCAGCGATAATGCCGTCTAATGTGTCCTCACGAATCTGCGCATTCGGGTTCA
>JANQLI010000031.1 GCA_028280675.1 Alphaproteobacteria bacterium | reverse complement strand
AATGTTACGGCGCAAGACTATCCGCATCTCTTGATCACAGCAGGACTCACCGACCCCCGCGTCACCTATTGGGAGCCTGCGAAATGGACCGCCAAGCTCCGCGCCATGAAAACAGATGACCGCTTATTGCTGCTCCACACCAATATGGATGCAGGCCATGCGGGCGCGTCGGGCCGGTTTGATCAGCTCAAAGAAATCGCGCTGAATTACGCCTTTGCGCTGAAGATTGCTGAGATGTAGTGCACAGTCTCTTGCCCCTTGATGGGATCTCTCCATCACCATTTTCTTGATCCTTCGAGACAGGCCACCAAAAAACTTGGCGGCCTTCCTCAGGATGAAGAAAATGGTTTAAACGAGGCCTTCATCTTGAGGAGCGAACGCATGTGAGCGTCTCGAAAGGTCGAAGGCCGCGTAATACCAAAGCCACCACCAAGGGGTAGAAAGACAAACCGCTCACACACAAAAAACGGGCCCCGAAAGGCCCGTTCTTCAGTCCGGTAGATAGGGTGTCACATCACTCGGCGCCGCCATTGCCATTCATGGCGTCTTCGGCACTATCCGAGAATTCATCCGATTGCTGCATGGTACGGCGAATTTCTTCTTCACGCTCACGCTTGATGCGGGCTTCTTCTTCCGCAGCCGCTTTGGCGCGCTGTTCCTCACGGGCAACGGTGATGATTTCCCGCTGAACGTGGTTTTTCCACTTCACACAGTTATCAACCGTTTTGTCATAACCGATACAGGCATCAAACGCATCCAATGCAGAATCGAGGTCACCAGTCTCATATGACGCAATAGCCTTTAACTGAATAGCCATCCCGGCATTTTCTTTGAGACCGCCTTTATTCGACGCGTTTTGGCACGATGTTTTTGCTTTCGCCCAATCTTCTTCTTGCACGTATGATTGGCAGAGACGGAGATAGAGTTGACCGTCTTTCGACAGCTTCGCCGCGTTGGTTAGAGGCTGCAGCGCTTTTTTCATTTCACGGGAGGCGAACCAGCAGTTGCCAAGCAATTCCCAGTTCTCTTTATTCTTTTTCATCTTGCCGTCGGCAATCCCCTTTTCGGCGATTTTCGCGCACATATACGGATAGCCATTGGCCATATAAAGCTGAGAAAGGCGTTTGATTTCAGAGCCATTCATGCCAAGCTTGTTGTCATAGACCATCGCCAGCATGGAGAAAGCATCTTTCTCTTTATTTTGCTCTTGGTAGATGCCGCCAAGCTGTGTGTAATATTCTTTTTTCGACGGCCAGTAAGAAATCATCTTCTCAAGCAGCGGAGCCGCTTTGCCATATTTCCCACGCTGAATATACACGACCGATGCAATGCGGTAATTGCTTTCAGATGGATTTACAGGGTCCATCAGTGGCAAGCCACGCTCAACATATGACTCAGCCTTGGAAAGATTGTTCGTCAAAGCATAGGCTTGAGCCGCAAAGAAATACGCATTGGCGTTAGGGTTTTCTGCCGTTGCAAACCATTGCTCCAGCATATTGATCGCTTTGGAATATTGCTCTTGCGCCAAATAAAGCTGCGCCATGTTATAACGCATGTCGGAACGGTCATAGTCGGGCAAGGATGGATGCTGGATCGCTTTTTCCATATCACGCATGGCGGAAGAATAGTTATCTTGGCCGATATACGCATAGGCGCGGAACTTGTGCCCGATGGCAACGTCAATACCTTTATATCCACCCGGATTGTTGATGATTTGCCCTAAAGCGGAAACAGCGCCAGCATTGTTATCGGCTTCCATCATTTCCTGGGCGCGCTGGAGCACTTCAATGCCCTTTTGCGAATGCGCTTCAACGCGTTTCGTTTCTGGTTTGCGTTTTTTCCCATCCTCTTGTGCTTGCGCAGCGCCGATAAACGCATCCGATCCGGTGATGACCGCGCCACCCACAGCGACACCTGCGACCAGAGCGACCATACAGGTCGTGTGAACTACTTTTTTGAAGAAACTCACTGTCGTCATTCTCCCTGACCTCCAAAGACGTTTGAGTGATACCACCCAGACTCTATATAAAACTTTCACTTCCAGAGTTGAAGGAGCCCGCTTTCACCTGTGATCACGTTTTTGCGAGCCCCTTCGCCTCTTACTTTCCCTATGCAGCATCATCAATAACGTACTGAATGACTTCCTGCATCCGATATTGATAAACCGATTTTCCGTCTTGCACTCTCGCCTTAAATTTCCACTTCTTAATGGCCTTTAAAGACGCTTTTTCAAAACATCCTGCCGGTTCGGCATCGACCACTTTTGCATTTTCTACTAATCCCATTGGATTAATATCAAACTCAACAAGGACCCAGCCTTCTATTCCACGACGTGCGCATCTATCCGGATAAATAGGTGGTATTTTAACAATGGCCCGAGGACCACTTGGCACTGAACCAATACCTTCATTCACTCTTGGCATTCGAACCCCTGTATCCAAGATATTATCGGGTTCGAAACTTGTTTGAGTAATCGGCGGGACGTCAGGAATGTCGGGTTCTTCAACTAGCTCTGGTCGCTTCGGTTTACGTGACCGAATGACAGGCGGTTTATCGACAACAGTCCTACCAATTACAATGGACTCAAAATCCTCATCTGGTTCCAAGCCTGAGCCTTCCGTTTTCACCATATATTGCATTGCTAAAAACAATGCGGTGGTGATGACGGCTGAAAAACAAAGTGCAATAACAAATCGCAGCTTAAACATGGCATCACTCCTCTTCCGTTAGCCATTACATCGGGAAAAGTCCCGATCTCGCTGCCCCGCTACTGCAGTCCAAACCCTTTGCTTTTCTCGTATGCACGAGACCATCAGAAACCTTACAGCTTGCTTTCGTCCCAGTCCTACCCGCAATCTGATGTTTGGTCTGCCAACCTTTTATCCGTTAATCAGCACCTCCTTTATTCGTTACATTACTTCCTGCACAGAAAACCCTAGTTCGATTACTTCTCCAATTGGAAGGTAAGCATATATTCCTTGTTAAACTGCGCGACAGGTTTGCCATTGACCACCTTCGGCTTAAATTTCCACTTTTTGATGGCTTTGATCGCCGCTCTGTTAAAGATCGTACTCGGATCATAATCAATGACACGCGGGTCAACCGCTTGTCCTGTTGGCGTGATGTCAAATTCCACAAGCACCCATCCTTCAACGCCGCGGCTGGCGGCGCGATCCGGATAAATCGGAGGAACCGTCACAAGCGGAATCGCCGTCCGGTCAGAGGGCGCATCTAAGTTGCCAACATCGACACCGAAATTCGGCATCCCCATATTGCCGGCCAGGTCCGCAGGGTCCACGCGGGCGTCCACTTGCATGGGCGGTGGCGGTGGCGGCGCGTCTTGTTGCTCTGGACGGTCAGGCTTGTTCCGGTTCCGTGTGTTCAAATCTTCGTCGCGATCCTGACGCGCGAGATTAATGGTTACAGTATCACCCGCTTCCGGCGGCCCTTCATCGCCCGGCAAAACCAAAAAACGCATCACCATAAAGAGAGCGACGGTAATAAATCCCGCAAGGGGAAGACCAAGCAGAAGACGTATCATGTTAATTGTCCTCCAAGGCTGAGATGGCCACACCCGTCACACCGGCTTGTGACAATTGGTCCATAATGTCCACCATGATTCCGGATTTCGACTCTGCGTCCCCCTGGATCACAACTTTACCTTTGGGATTCTCTTTACGAAGTTGCTCCACAATAGCGCGAACATCACGCAGCTCGACTTCGTTTTTGTTAATCCAGATTTTGTCATCTTCGGTGATCGCAATCAGTGTCGATACTTGTTTGACTTTTTGCGACATAACCGCTTCAGGCTTGTTGACTTCAACACCGGCTTCTTTGACAAAAACAGCCGTGACAATGAAGAAGATCAACATAATGAACACAATGTCGAGCATTGGCGTCATGTTAATCTCGACATCTTCTTCTTGTGTCTTACTGCGTTGTTTCATTTATTTATCCTTACCCTGAAGGAAATTATTTCACTTACGCGCGTGAACGCTCTAGCGCCCAGGCTGTCCCACCAGCGGCGCAATCGAAATTGCGGCGCCTGCTTGTTGCGATTGATCCATCACGGAAACAAGAAGTCCAACCTCCGATTCCCGGCCGGCCTGAATGATCACAGGCGTTTTGGGATTCTCAGCGCGGCGTTTTTCCACGTTGGCCCGCACCGACCGCACATCCACTTCCCGGCGATCTAGAAAAACCTTGTTATCATCGGTCAACTGAATCAGGACAGGACGCACTTTCGAGTCGTTCTTTTCTTGCTCTTGGTTCGGATCCGGCCGGGAGACATCCAGACCGGATTCCTGAATAAAGGTTGCCGTCACAATAAAAAAGATCAGCATAATGAACACGATGTCGAGCATCGGGGTCATGTTGACTTCGGCTTCTTCATCGGAAACGTGTGAACGTTTACGCATCACGTTCTCCTATTCTATGACTAACGCATCAGCCACTTTCGACACTTCACGCTTGGCCCGGCGGTCAAGCGCCGTGCTAAAGTAAAGTCCGGAAAGCGACGCAACCATACCCGCCATTGTCGGGATTGTTGCTTTGGATACGCCAGCAGCCATACCACGTGCGTTACTCGAACCAGAGAAGGCCATCACATCGAACACTTCGACCATGCCGGTCACAGTGCCAAGCAGACCAAGCAGTGGGGCAATCGCCACCATGGCTTTGATCATACCGATGTTGGCTTGCGCACTGATTTTCACTTCAGACAAAAGCTGATCGCGAACCTTATGCGCCGCCCATGATTTATGATCTGCGCGGTCGTCCCAGGCATTGAGGGCTTTCCGCTTTACCGATCCATGGGCACCCCAGAAGTACCAGTAACGCTCTACAATCAGAGCCCAGAGGATGAAGGTGGCGACCATAATGATCACCAACACATTCCCCCCGGTCTCTAAAAATTCCCGCAGACCGCCAAGAGCGACCGCGGGATTGAGAGCGAGCAGGAGGTCTTCCATAGTTTTACCGGCCCTCTGCTTGCTGTGCGACCAAGCCAGCGGCTTGCTCTTCCAGAATTTGCTGCACCATCTTCGAGCGTCCCGACGCTAAGCTGTGCACCAAGAGGAGCGGAATAGCCGCCACAAGACCCAGCACCGTGGTGACAAGAGCTTGTGAAATACCGCCCGCCATCACTTTCGGATCGCCGGTCCCGAACAGGGTGATCATCTGGAAGGTGTTGATCATACCCGTCACCGTCCCCAAGAGGCCCAAGAGCGGCGCCACACCGGCCAGAACTTTCACGGTGTTCAGACCGCTTTCGAGTTTTGGCATTTCTTTAAGAATGGCGTCATCAAGTTTCAGCTCAAGTGTTTCCACATCGGCATGTGCGTTTTCTTCGTAAGCTGTAAACACACGGCCCAATGGATCTTTCTTATTGGCTTTGCGTTTCTTCGCGGTGCTGCGCACTGAAGACGCTGTGCTTGTCAGCGCAAGCAGACGCATAATCCCAATCAGAAGACCAATCGCAGCTAAGCCGATCACCACGTAACCGACAACGCCACCTTGATCGACACGCTCACGCAAGTTTGGCGTCTCAACAAGGAGACCCAAAATCGCGCCAGAGGATGGGTCAAGCGCAGCATTGACGATTTCACCCGGATCGGCGTCGATCACATCGTCAGCGGCGCCGAGGTAAGATCCGCCTGGCTGGCGCACAAGGTCCGCCAGATAGTAAAGGCCTTCTTGGGACTCATCTTCTTTGTACACCACAAAGCCTTCATCGGACATGGCGGTGAAAGGACCAATACGGGTTACGGCGGCGTCGCGGCGCAAGCCATCCGTGTCAACAACCTTTGAACTAAAGGTCACGACTTTACCCTGCTCGGTCATTTCTTGTTGCAGGATCAGCCACAACTCACGCAATTGCTCCATGGTTGGCAGCGCTTTGGATGACGCGATTTCATCCGTGACTTCTGCACGGCCTGGATATTGCGCACTCACTAATGAGTTGTTCAACTGACCGCGTGTGTCACCGGCGACTTGACGGGCGGTCCCGAACAATTCGCCAAAGACGCCAAGACGGTCCGCGAGCTGAAGTTCCAATTCACCGAGCACACGATCGTTCTCGTTGAATGTTGCCTCCAATTGCTCAGAGATTTGTTCTTCGCGCGCTACATCTGCTTTCGCTTGGTTGAGCAAACTTCTTTGTTGATTGCGCTTGGCACGGAAGTTGGCGATGCGTTGCGCATTCTCAGCACTCGCACGGTTTTTCGCCGCACGGACATTGGCCAAAAGCTCGTTCAAGGTTGTCGGTTGGGCTTCCGCATTGGATAGGAATGGAGAAACCGGTTCAGCCACAAGGCCTGCAATCGCCAGGCTCGTTGTCAGACCA
Organism: Alphaproteobacteria bacterium; assembly: GCA_028280675.1. Classification (GTDB taxonomy): domain Bacteria; phylum Pseudomonadota; class Alphaproteobacteria; order SMXP01; family SMXP01; genus JANQLI01. The sequence continues at coordinate 1,715 of JANQLI010000031.1, read as the reverse complement.
ACTACTTTTATAAGACGTTTCATCAATCTGCACTCCCTTACTCGGCGACTTCTGGACCAGTGACTGGCACAAAGATCAGATTTGGTGGAATTTGCTCATTCGCCATCCGAATGGCGATGCTGACAGGTGAGTTATAGCTGGACGGCAAGTCAACCCACGCTTTCGCGACGTGATCCCAGAGATAGGTTTCAGACTTATCACGTGTTTGATACATGAAAGACACACGGCCGATTTTCAGGAAATTGACTTGCTGGCGATCTTCGCCATCGCCAATCGTGCCGTCATAGGCTTCGATGGTCCGGCCATAATCGTTTTCGATTTGGTAGGCTTCCAAGATACGGCGGTATTTTTCGGAGTCCGTCACATCGGCGCGGTTCATCAAGGCGCCGAGTTCATTTACCCGTTTGCGGCGCTCTTGGAGGAGGAAAGGCACATCCAACTCAACAAACTGACCGAGACTGTCCAGCATTTCGTTCATAAGAGGAACGATGTCACGACCCACACCGGTGATCCGCTCGATTTGTTCACGCAAGGAAATTTTCTCTTCCTCTTGCGCTTTAATCAACTCGCGCAGTTGCGCATTATACTGACGCAAATTTTCAAGCTGCGTGAGGGTGACCCGGTACTCAGCCTCTATCTCTGAACGTTCATCATCCAGATTATCGATGGTTGTTTGCGAAGCCGCACCTTCTTGTACTTTTTGTACTTCTGTGCTTTTCGCCTGGCTTAATTGTGCAACTGCTGGCGCAATTGTTGCGACAACCAGCGTTACCATTACTAAGAGTGGTGTAAAAACTCTTGTTACACCTTCCCCTACACGTCGTGTCATCATTCGATGCCTCTCTGCTCAAACATAACGACCCCAAGGTCCATTAACGATCCATCTGTTTGCTATGCAAAACAAATGCCCAAAATGAACGATGGTGTCCTTTGGTAGGATTTAATTTTACGGAAATGATCATTATCACCCTCTCCGTACGGTTCGTGAAATTCAAAAAAATGACACACGAACGTTAAATCCCCCCACACCCAAATTAATAGTATCAAGAACGAATGAGGGATTCCTCATGGATCTTGATTAACACCGCACCCCTTAAGACGGATTTAAGGAGAAACGGCAATGTTAAACGTGGATATTGTCAAAGACGTTTCGTCTTATGAAATCTCCACAATGACTAAGCACGCTCCAGTAACCAAAGAGCAAAATATAGACGCCCGATTCGGCCTCTATCACGTCACACTTACATCGTATTGTGGCGGATTTTTGTTACTCCCCAACTTACTCCATCATGAGATTCCAAGCGTGGAATCTGAACCCTAGCCTTCGCGCAATTACCCAGTTGTCCTGGATATTTCTTCCCCTAGGGAGTTCTATAACAACCTTTGCCAAACTACCGCAAGTTAACTTTTTAGGCGCACGGCAAAAAGCCGCACAGGCGGTATGCAAATATCCCACAAGTGCTTGCAAAATAAGAAGATATTGGGGATACGGCTGGCCCCTTGCGCTATATTTTGTAGATCAAGTGTTTTCCGCGGCCATTAATCATAATATGGCCGATTCAGGCACAGATAAGCGGACACCCCCACGCAAAGCGTCTCCGAATGGTGCAGATAAATGTCTGTTATTCCATGTATTTTCGCAACACCCAGCAGAGAGGCATGACCGCGAATCAGACCTTAAAAACCAAGCAAAAGGTGAGCGCATAAGCACAAAC
>JANQLI010000011.1 GCA_028280675.1 Alphaproteobacteria bacterium | reverse complement strand
TTGTGGATGTGTCATTGAGCTCCAATGCCGCCCGCAAAGCGCCTTCGGCCATGTTCAAATCGCCAATCGCCATATGGCTCAAGGCCATTTCGCATAACGGCTCAGCATCGTCAGGCGCATGTTCAACGGCTTGATTCAAACAGTCAAAGGACAGTGTTAAATCCCCGCGCTCACGGGCGAGAATGCCGCGCAGACGCAAAGCCTTGGCATGTGCGGGATCGTCATTGAGGACATCGCCATAGAGGCGATCGGCGTCTTCCAAGCGGCCGCTTTGATGCATACGCATGGCTTGTTGGAGGCGCTCCGCGATTGAATCCGTGTTGGTGTCTGTTGGGCTCACACTCATGTCCTTCGCAAGGGGTGTCGTGCCCCACCCCTAGGACATTCTGCAAGCGCCAGCAAGGACCGGGTGTTCACAGCGGCATCAGGCGGCTAGTCAGCCCAAATAGTCTTGCGTCATCTCTTCCGAGACGTCCCAGAGTTTCTGCGCCAAGGCGTCATCCAGCATATGCGGGCCTTCCGGCATCACTGGATTGCAATCTTCGAAATAAAAACCGCTCACCCCTTCCAGGTTGGGATGCGCACCGACATAGACTTGCGTCGCAGCGCCTTGATCCGCCGTTTTCATATCGGGGCGCATAGGACGGTCTGCAGCGCCGGGCGGCATGAAGTGACGTCCTAAATTGGTGCGGACAATGCCCGGATGAATCGCGTTCGATGTCACGGACGTGCCTGCATACATTTTTGCAAGGGAGCGGGAGAACAAAGCATTGGCGAGTTTGGTCTGCCCATACATTTTAAAGGGGGAGTAATCGCGCTCCCCAGAAAGATTATCAAATTCAATCCCGGCTTTCGGGGCGTTACGATAACCAATCGAACTCACCATGATGATGCGCCCTGCCGGGGCCGCCTCAACTTGGCCAAGCAAGCGGCGCGTAAGAATATAATGGCCAAGGTGATTGACCACGAATTGCTTTTCAATGCCGTTAACCTGCTCAAGTTTCGGCAACGCCATGATGCCTGCATTACAGAACAGCATATCGATTGGCTCGCCCAATGCCTTCACGGCTTCCGTGCAAGCCACGATGTTGTCAAAATCAGTGAGCTCACATACAACCGGTGTGGTTTTGCCCGCAACGGACTCACACGCGGTTTTTGCTTTGTCCATGGTCCGCGCCGCGCCAATGACATGCGCCCCGCGTTTGGCGAGAGTCTTCATGCTCTCATACCCGAGCCCCGAATTACATCCCGTGATCAGAGCCGTCTGGCCTGTGAGATCAATCCCTTCAGACACTTCATCGGCTGTGCTTTTCGGGCCGAAGGCGCTGATCGGAATGTCTTCAAAACGAAGGGACTGCGGAGGCGATGCAAGGCCCATTAGCGCGAAAGCGGACGTGACTTGTAAAAAATGGCGGCGGTGCAATGATAGCGGCATAGTTTGTTTCCCCTCCTGTCTCTCTGCACTAGTCTGGCAAAGTCCCGCAGCAAACACAAGAGAGGGGATGCGTCCACACAGATATGTGACTAATCGGATTGCATCAGCATCTGCCGGAACTTCTGCATCCCTCCGATCCAACGATCATAGTTTTCGCTTTTATGAGCCATATGCGCTTTCACTTGTTCATGCGGCAAAATCAGAAACGTTTCATCCTGCAAACCTTTGAGCACAGATTGCGCGACATCTTCTGGGGTTAACACGCCATCCATGCTCGCGGCTTTGGCGGCTATATCGGTTGTGTCCTGAATCAACGGCGTCATGACCGCTTCGGGACAGAGCGCGAAGACTTTCAACCCATCACGCCCATGGGTGATGGCGAGACTTTCCGCAAGACCAACCGCTGCATGTTTGGTCACAGCATAAGACGCGCTGCCAATTTGACTAAGCAAACCAGCAGCCGACGCTGTAATCAGAAACGCGCCACCGCCGCGCGCCAGCATTTTCGGCACCAAAGCCCGCACAGCGTGAATATGCGCCATGACATTGACGTCCCACGACTCCTGCCAATCTTGCGCACTGCAGGATGCGTATAAGTGTGGATCGGGGTCGCTGCGGAAGATCCCTGCATTGGAAACGTAAAGATCAATGGGCCCGATTGTGCTTTCCGTTGCGTCAATCATCTGTGTGACATCGGCTGCACGGCTAACATCGACTTCGCATGCCGTACCTTGAACAGCACGCGCAACCTCGGCCGCTTTTGCACCATTGAGATCGGCGACAACGATATGTTTCGCGCCTGCGTCATGAAAGGCCAGGCAAAGCCCTTCACCGATACCATCTGCGCCGCCCGTCACAACAATAATTTTGTCTTTCACATCCATGATCCGCGCCTTTCGCTTGCCGTGCACCGTCAAGTATAGCTTAAGAAGCCATGTACATGTCATCCACAAAGTGTCATGCTCAAAGGCGAGAGCGCATCCGGAGAGAAAAAGAACCGCATGTCCCGTTCACTTGAGTCACTTGCGACAGACCGTCTTGAACCTTATCTGGCGTCTGCGATTCCAGGTTTCGGCTCCCTGTCGGGTGTCACGAAATTTCCCGGCGGACAATCCAATCCAACATATTTGCTTGAAACGGCTGAGCGGAAATACGTTCTCCGGCGCAAACCACCAGGCCAACTTTTACAATCAGCCCATGCGGTTGACCGTGAGTATCGCGTGATAGACGCCTTAAAGGATACAGACGTACCCGTACCGCACCCATATGTTCTGTGTGAGGACGACTCTGTAATTGGCAGTATGTTCTACGTTATGGAATATAAAGAGGGACGCATTTTTTGGGACCCCACCTTGCGTGACATCGCATCGCCGGATGCGCGCGGCGACATGTATGACGATATGAACCGCGTCCTTGCCGCATTGCACCGTGTGAATATTGATGACGTTAGGCTGAGCGATTACGGCAAACCCGGCAATTATTTTGAGCGCCAAATCAAAACATGGACAAAACAATACCGCGCCTCGGAAACCGAAACCGTTGACACAATGGAAAACCTCATCGCCTGGTTGCCGGATACGTGCCCTGCGGATGATGGCCGCGTGTGTCTGAGCCATGGGGATTACCGCCTCGACAATATGATTTTTCACCCGACAGAGCCGCGCGTGATCGCCCTTTTGGATTGGGAACTGTCCACACTCGGCCACCCCTTTGCCGATCTTGCTTATCAATGCGCGCAATGGCGCTTGCCCACGATGGGCTCATTTCGCGGGCTCGGCGACA
>JANQLI010000008.1 GCA_028280675.1 Alphaproteobacteria bacterium | reverse complement strand
ACATGCATTGCAGAAATGCGGCTTAAAAGCTGTGGCCGGTGGCAATCTCGGTGAGGCGGTGTTGGGGCTCCCGGCGTTGTGCCGTGACCGGGTCTATGTGATCGAGATGTCGTCATACCAACTTGATTTGGTGACAAGCTTTCAACCGGCGGTGAGCGTGCTGTTAAACATATCGCCCGATCATTTGGACCGGCATGGCGGCATGGATGGGTATGTCGCCGCGAAGAAGCGCATTTTCATGAACCAAACGGAAGATGACCTTGCCGTGATTGGTGTCGATGATCCTTATGTGCAGGCCATCTGTACCGACATATCGGCCAATGGCGGACCAATGGTGACGCCGATTTCTGTCGGCAAAACTTTGGGCCAAGGCGTCTATGTGATCAGTGGCCATCTTTATGACGGCGTGACAAAGCCCTGTCAGGATATGCTCGATCTGCGCCACGCAGTGTCTTTGCAAGGCACGCATAATTGGCAGAATGCAGCGGCGGCCTATGCGGCCGGTCGGCATTTTGTGGGTGACCATCAGGATTTGGCAAAAGCGATCCACAGTTTTCCGGGCCTTGCTCATCGCATGGAAGTGGTCGGCGCCTGGGATCATGTGCAATTCATTAATGACTCAAAAGCGACCAACGCAAATGCCGTCTCTTATGCGCTCGCGGCGTTTGAGAATGTGCACTGGATTGTTGGCGGCCAAGCCAAAGAGGGTGGCATTGACAGTTTGTCACAATATTTTTCGCGCGTGAAAAAAGCTTACCTTATCGGCGAGGCCAGCAAAGCGTTTGCAAAAACGCTTGGCTCAGCAGATGTGGACCATGTGATGTGCGACGACATGGCGGAAGCGGTCGCGCAAGCCACCGCATCGGCCCGTGCGGGGAAGGAGCCCAGCGTTGTGCTGCTTTCGCCCGCTTGCGCCTCGCAAGATCAATTTCAAAACTTTGAACACCGCGGCGACACGTTCCGTGCGCTGGTGCATAAAATCATGAATGGGCATGGCTCAAAACCGAAAAAGGAATCTGCGGCATGAGTGCATTTGCGCGAACGGACCGATCGCCTGTTGGGCTCTGGTGGTGGACCATGGACCGCTGGACCGCTGTGGCGGTGACCTGCTTGATCGCGATTGGCGCGATTTTATCCTTGGCCGCCAGTCCTGCCATCGCTGCGAAAATCGATCAGCCGACATTTTACTTTGTCTATAAGAATCTGCTGTTCCTGATCCCGTCATTCTTTTTAATGTTCGCCGTCTCGATGCTGTCGCCTTATCACATCCGGCGCTTCGCGCTCTGGTTATTCGTCGGTGCGCTTGCGCTCATGGTGTTGACATTATTCATCGGCACCGAAGTCAATGGCGCGAAACGCTGGATCAAAGTTGCAGGTTTTTCTTTGCAAGCCTCGGAATTTATCAAACCGGCATTCGTTGTGCTTGCCGCGTGGCTGTTTGCCGAACATAATCGCCGTGCGGATTATCCCGGCATTGCGTTTTCCTGCATTCTCTTTGCAATTGTTGCCGGTCTTTTGGTCATGCAGCCTGATTTCGGCCAAACCATGCTTCTTGGCATGGTGTGGGGCACCATGTTCTTCCTCTCCGGTGTGCCGTTGCCGTGGATTGCCGCTCTTGGCGCAGGAGCCGTTGCCGGTGGCTTTGCCGCATATTCCTATATGCCCCATGTTGCGAGCCGCATTGACCGTTTCATTGACCCGTCATCGGGCGATACTTACCAAGTCGATCAAGCGTTAGCGGCGTTTGAAGCGGGCGGTCTAACCGGTCTTGGTCCTGGCGAAGGCACAATCAAAGATTACATTCCTGATGCACACACCGACTTTATCTTTGCCGTGGCTGGTGAAGAAGGCGGCATGTTGGCGTGTCTCGTGCTGATTATGATCTTTGGATTTATTATTGTGCGCTCCTTGTTGCGGGTGCTGAATAAAGAAGATCATTTCTTGCAATTAGCGGGGGCCGGACTGATTTGTCTCTTTGGCTATCAAGCGCTGATCAATATGGGCGTGTCGCTTAGTTTGCTGCCGGCAAAAGGCATGACGCTTCCTTTTATCTCTTACGGCGGGTCATCGTTACTAGCGACGGCCATTACGGTTGGGATGATGCTGGCGCTGACCCGCAACCGCGCCGTAAGCGCGCTTTACACAGAGGTGGTGCCGAAATGAGGCCACCGATTGTCATCGCGGCAGGCGGCACAGGGGGACATTTGTTCCCCGCGCAAGCGCTTGGCGAAGAGCTCACACGCCGCAATCGGAAAATCGTGTTGATCACTGATGAGCGCGGCATGAAATGGCAAGATGCGTTCCCAGGGTCTGATTTGTTTATGACCCAATCGGGCACCACGACACGTGCTGGTCTCGTGTCGCGTATCCTTGCGGTGTTCAAACTTGGCTTTGGCACGGTGCAAGCGATGCGCCTTCTCAATCGCTTTAAGCCGGATGTTGTCATTGGCTTTGGCGGGTATCCGACATTACCAGCCATGTTCGCTGCGCTTCTTCAGGGTTATTGCACGTGTCTGCATGAACAAAATGGGGTGATGGGCCGGGCGAATAAATTGCTGGCGCCGCGCCTCAAAGGTTTGGCGCTCACCTTTCCATCTCCCAAAGGGATGCGCCCGCGCGATGTGAAACGCGCCACCGTGACTGGCAACCCTGTCCGCGCCAATGTCATTGCGGCCAGCGCCACGCCTTATCCGCCCTTGGATGACACATTGCCCATTCATCTTGTGATCTTTGGCGGCAGCCAAGGCGCGCAAATCTTGAGCACGGTGGTGCCAGAAGCGCTTGCGCAATTACCAGACGCAATGCGCGCCCGCTTGCGCATCACGCAGCAGTGCCGGGAAGATGACTTACCAACGGCAAAAGCCGCGTATGCAAATGCGGGCATCGCGGCAGAGCTCGCCACATTCTATAACGATTTACCGGAGCTGCTCAGTCAGGCGCATTTGGTGATTTGCCGGTCTGGGGCTTCTACGGTCTGTGAACTGACGGTTCTCGGCCGCCCTGCGATTTTAGTGCCGCTCCCTGGCGCGATTGATCAAGACCAAGCCGCGAATGCGCAATTTCTTGTGGATCATGGCGGTGGATGGCTGATGCCGCAAGCGGAACTGACGGCCGATGCTTTGGCGGCGAAGCTATCCGGTCTTTTAAGCGCGCCTCACGTCTTGCAACAGGCAGCCGCAGCCGCTAAATCGCAAGGCCGGCCCGATGCCGTCATCGCTCTTGCCGATTATGTTGAAGACTTGGCGAGCGGGGAGTGACAGTATGATTTTATCACCGACAGCGGCTCCCTTTCAGATCGGCACGATCCATTTGATCGGCATTGGCGGCATTGGCATGTCTGGCATTGCCGAAGTGATGCATAATCTCGGGTATGCGGTGCAAGGCAGCGATATTGCCGAAGGGCCAAACGTCAAACGTCTGCGTGATATGGGGATTCCTATTCATATCGGCCATGCGGCAGACAATTTGGGTGACTCGGAAGTCATCGTGATGTCGTCGGCGGTCAAAGGCGATAACCCTGAAGTCATCGCGGCGCGTGAAAAGCTGCTGCCTGTTGTGCGCCGTGCGGAAATGCTCGCCGAATTGATGCGCTTGAAGTATTGCGTCGCGGTGGCGGGCAGTCATGGCAAAACCACAACGACGTCAATGACGGCGGCCCTCCTGGATATGGCCGGGGCGGACCCGACGGTCATCAATGGCGGCATCATCAATGCTTATGGATCGAATGCCCGCCTCGGCGAAGGTGAGTGGATGGTGGTGGAAGCGGATGAATCCGATGGCACCTTTGTCAGTTTACCGGCGACCATCGCGATTTGCACCAATCTTGATCCCGAGCATCTTGATCATTATGGCAGTTTCGATGCGCTGAAGGACGCCTTTCAACGTTTTCTCAGCCAGATTCCGTTTTATGGTGTCGCCGCTGTCTGCATTGACGATCCAGATGTGCAAAATCTGATTGCGCGCATTACTGACAGGCGCATTGTCACCTATGGCTTTAATCCGCAAGCGGATGTGCGAGTGGAGAATCTGACCTATCAAGACAGCAGTGCGCATTTCGATGTGGTGATTTCGGGCCGCGCCCATGGCGAGGAACGCACCCTCGACGGTGTGACCCTGCCCATGCCTGGCGATCATAATGTGCAAAACGCCTTGGCGGCGATCACCGTCGGTCATGAAATGGGGTTCAGCGCTGAGACGATCCGCAACGCC
>JANQLI010000281.1 GCA_028280675.1 Alphaproteobacteria bacterium | reverse complement strand
ATCAAATAGGGTGACACGTGAGGATCATCAATCTCAATAAAGGCCTCAGTCAAGGTATGATGGGGATCACCTTCGGCGTGCCCATCCGCTTTCCACTGATGCAAGAAGGGTAAGAAGAAATGCTGGCTGTCGCGAAGCGTCACAGACGGCTGCGGATCAGGGTGCGAGGCAAGCACCATACGGGATGTTTCGAGAACACCCGCTGCAAGATAGAGTTTTTCCGCTGTGAGCGTCTCACCATTTTGCAGATGAAGGGTGACATGCTCGCCCTCTTCCGAAAACCCGCTCACAAGACGCCCCGGCAGATAGGTAAACTGCGGGTTCTCGTTGAGCGTCTTTACATGCTGCTCAGCCGAAAAGATGTGATCCCAGGGGCAGCCATGTAAACACATCCCACAATATTGGCAGTCCCGCCTGACGGCCTGGCGCGCCTGACCAACATGCACACCCATTGCCGCGAGGGTATCACCGACCTCATCTAACCGTCTAAGTAAGACACGTCCTTGCGACCCTGGAGTGAGTGGCTGATAATCGCTCATAGGCAAAGCTGGCAACAACGCTTCAAGGCGGTCTTTACGGCCTGACATAGGCATGATCTGAGTGATCGCGCGATAATGCGGCGCAAGATCATCTGTTGTGATCGGCCATGCATCAATATCGGCTTGACGATTTGGCAAGATAGCCGCGCCCCAAATTGCCGAGAGACCACCAACAGCATGTGACGCCCGAAGCGCGAACCAATCAGGGACTGTATCAAATGTCTCCGATGGCGACACCTGCGCGTGGTTTGACCCATACCGTTGGGACAGCCCCTCCGGCGCATTGAATTGCGGCGCTTGCCACTGGCGGATGTGTTGTTCAGTCCAAGCCGTTGGATCGGTCACCGCCATCTTGGCTTTCTGTTCTACAGCCGCCGGTGAAAGAACCTTTCCCCCATCCACCATGGTGACGTGACGTCCGCGCGTCAGCAAAGCCGTCGCAACGGCAATCCCTGCTGGTCCGGACCCGACAACAATATCCATATCAACCACGCTGATACACAAGCACGGCACCATCGCCTAATGTGCCGGGGAAGACTTTCAATAGCTCTAAAGCGCCACCTTCGGCGCGGCTTTCCAATTCTGACACCACGCGTAAACTGCGCGCTGGAAATGCCACAACAAAGATCAGTGGTCCAGGCTGTGCCAAAGCTTCCATAAATTGAGCATTATCTTCAATAGTCCCCCAGCCTGCAGCGTAAAATCCATTGAATATCTTGGACGCCACACCAACAGCATAGACCCGCGCGCCATCTTCACGGGTTATTTCCGCAAACTTATAAGCACCTTGTAAATTTTGTTTTGGCGCACTGTAGTTGCGGGACGCCATACCAACAGAAATAAGAACCATCCCAGCAATGGCTAAGGTAAAGAGTATCTTCTGCGGCATCAGACGGACATACCGGGTGAACAGCTCCGTCGCGAAATGAACACCGAGCACGATAAGCAACATGACAAAGCCAATATCGGCAAAGAAAAATCGTGGCCAAATCCGCATATCTATGGCCATGAGTAATGCAATGGTGACGGCAATATGCAGGACGACAATGACCGAATAAAGTGTATCCTTAGCGCTCAACAACCACATGCCCAGACTGATCAATGTTAAGACAGCAATAATGACAATCCCTACAACGAGCCCAAGGGAGCCGATGGCCGTGCGCACGCCTTCAAAGAGGGACCAAACCGGATTCCGGTATTCGGCCATAACGTCCACGCCGGTGGTGGCGCTGACCATGCCCATCGTCTCAATGAGACTCGGCAAAATAGGGACGTAAAAGAGAAGTGTCAGGAGGCCGCCTACAATATAGCCAAATACCGGCCATAGAATGATTGGCGCACGCAGGCCTTGTGCAGGGAAAGCGCGCAACGCGACGAATAGCCAGACAAAACCTTGCGCAATAAAGAAAAAGAGGCCGGTGAGATGCGTCGCAACAGCCAGCACCATACACACACCATAGCCGAGCCAGATCTTGATGGAGGGTTGGCGCATGCCTATGAGAAAGAGGCCCATGGCGAGAGCGCTCCAGAAAGCAAGTTCTGTATAACCCCGCGCATTCTGCGAAAACCAGATGTGATGATACGAAAGTGCAAGCAGCAAAGCTGTGATATGCGCCGCCCAGCGTCCCACCAAATCACGCGCGAGCCACCACATCGCGGCGATAGAGGCGACACCAAAGACCAAGGAAGGCATGCGTAACGTCCAGGGAGATTCGCCGAACAGAGTGACAAACAGCTTTGATTGCAGACTGAAAAGATAATGATGATTCATCGAATAGGTCTGCATCATCTCACCCCATGGCAAGCGGATATGCGACTCAAGCGTCAAGATTTCATCATACCACAGAGGAGCATTCAAACCCCAAAGGCGCAGAATCAACGCAAGCAGAAGAATAGCGCCCAAGATCAGAAAGTCACGCTGTTCCACCGAAGTCTGCATTAGTTTAACGGCTTTTGCGCACGCACGAGGACCAGCATCTCGTAGTTTGGGTCATGGGTGGCAAGCTCTTCCGGATCAATTTCGCTTGCTGCCAGGCCATGCAAATTGCAGATGCAGGTAAACACGTTCCCGACCGTGGAGACGTCCACATGATCGGCAGGGAACACGGCGTGAAAAAGATGGCGTTTGGATTGTGTTGTGAAATGCCAATACTCCCCCCAATCATCAACCCCTTCCCGGCGGGCAACGCGAGTCATGCCATGAGACGTACACAGAACGACACCGCCCGGCTTCAAAATCCGATAGAGCGACGCAATCGCCTTATCGACTTCAAAGATCATCTGCAACGTTTGGGTGATAATAATACAATCAAACGTATTGTCAGGAATATGAGGCGCATCTGTTAGATCAGCGACAATTGTTGCGTTTGGATTGCCTTCAACATAATTTAAGACATCAATCTGCGTGACCTTCTCACCACCAAACTTTTTGATATAGGTCGCATCACCCATTTCAAGACAGCGGCCTTTGATGTCCGCCGCATTCTTTTTAAGAAATTCTTCGATATAAAAGCGCTCAATGGTGAGTAAGTCACGGTCTTGACCGAAGATCGCGCTGATCGGGGATAGACGGCGCAGACCACCAAAATCAACAGAGCCAACAGGAACTGATTGCAATTTATGGAGGCGCTGCTGCTTGCGGAGCCACTTCCGCATCCCTTCGGGAAGGAGGACAGTCGCAGCATCACGGGTCAGCTTTTCAAGGCGGGCCATCGGTGTCATCGGTTAACCCTTACCCTCGGCTGTCATCTGCCTACGTTTCTCCGCAACGATGTCGTCAATAATTTCATCGAGCGAACGCATAGGGCGGAAATTAATCGCCTCTTGCAGTTTCGCAACACTTGGCATGCGGCGCTGCATATCTTCAAAGCCAGCCGGGTACACACTGCTATAAGGAACAAGTTCTATCGTAGAAGAAGAATCTGTTGCGGCGATGACCTTTTCCGCTAGCTCCTTAATTGTCACCTCTTTGTCATTGCCAATGTTGTAGACCTCACCATAAGCTGCGGGGGTATCGAGCAAACGGATCAGCGCTTCAATCACATCATAGACATGCCCAAAGCAGCGTGACTGTTCTCCCGTGCCATGGACTTGAAGCGGTTTGCCTCGCAGCGCATTTTGCACAAAGTTTGGGAGCACCATGCCATAACGTCCGGTTTGGCGTGGGCCTGTGGTATTAAAGAACCGCAACACCACAACTGGCAAATCCACCTCCCGCGCATACGCAAGCGCCAAAAACTCATCCAGCGTCTTCGCGCTGGCGTATGACCAGCGGAGATTTTTTGTCGCACCAATTGTCAAATCATCATCTTCGCAAAACGGAAATTTTGACGCTTTGCCA
>JANQLI010000273.1 GCA_028280675.1 Alphaproteobacteria bacterium | reverse complement strand
CGGCAAAGGATCAAGCGCGGGCGACGACCATCATTCGCTATCATCTCGCGAAGACAACGGCCAAATTACAAAAAGCGCTCGAAGGTCTCGGCTGCACCGTTGTTGCCAATGGTGAAGTGCAATGCCCCGATGCGGTGCTCTATGATGTCGTGCAGACCTTGCGCGATGCGGGCGCGTCGGCCATCACCGTGCGCCGCGCCGATTATCTGTTCTCGGGCGACAATCCGCTGTTTGATGGGTTTGTATCAAAGCTTTCCTAAGACGCACCTCTTTCGCTAAGCTTAAGTGCAAAGTAAAAGGAGAGAGCGATGACCGCCCACCCATGGATGCATCAAACCCCGTGGCCGACCAAGCAATTGCCGCGCGCGCAGCAGCAAGACCGGATTGAGCATTTGCTTGCGACCCATTGGATGGGGGTGCTGTGCACCATCGGCACAGAGTTCCCCATCGGCAGTCCGGTGGAGTATTACGCCGAAGGCACGACGGTGTATGTGTTGCCCCAGCCCGGCAGCCCGAAACAGCAAGCTTTGCAGCGCGATCCGCGCGTCTGTTTTGCGGTGCATGCGGAAAACACCGGCTGGGTCAGTGTGCGCGGCGCGCAATTATTCGGCCATGCGCAACTCTTGGACCCCGGCACACCGGACTGGGAGCACGCCATGACGATTTATCGCTGGGAGCCGTCGGCGGTGCAACTCGGCCGCGCGCTGGATGCGCCGCCCCAGGTGCAGTTGATGCGGCTCAATCCTGAAAAAATTGTCTATACGGAGCAATGGCTGCGTAAAGATGGGTTCGGCCCGCGGCAAATTTGGCACAGCGATCCCAACAAGAAAGGCGCGTCGCGCAAATACGATCACGGCACCATGGCGGAGAAAAAATCATGACGCACAATGGTTTTGTGAAGGTCGTCCCCCTTGTCATCCTCGACAGCGAGCGATGCGAGCGTGATCGAGGATCCAATAGCTTATCATAGTCGTTCTGAATAGACATTGAATCCATGTCACAGAATCTCATAGCCTCAAGTAAGGGACAATGGATTCCCGCTTGCGCGGGAATGACACGTTATCTTGAGATGTTCTGCGGAGAGCGAACCCATGGACAGAAAAGGCATGAGCCATGACACTCAAAATCGGATTTATCCTTTTCCCTAATCTCACGCAGCTTGATTTAACTGGGCCCTATGAGGTCTTGAGTCATATACCTGAGTCCCAAGTACATCTTATCTGGCGTGAACAAGGTCCTGTGAAAGCAGATACAGGCATGCAAATTGTGGCGGACACAACATTTGATGCATGCCCACAGCTTGACATCGTGTGTGTTCCAGGTGGGCCTGGGCAAATGGATGTCATGGATGATGCTGAGGTGCTCGATTTTCTCAGGCAGCAAGCGAAGACCGCACAATATATTACAAGTGTTTGCACCGGGTCGTTGCTTTTGGGTGCTGCCGGACTGTTAGATGGCTACAAAGCAACAACCCATTGGGCGGCGATTGATCTTTTAGCCGCTTATGGGGCGACGTATGAAAAGGGGCGTGTTGTGCGGGATGGCAATCGGGTGACCGCGGCGGGCGTGTCTGCCGGTATTGATTTTGCGCTCAGTCTCGTCGCCGAGCTGAAAGGCGAAGACTTTGCCAAGACTCTCCAACTGGCTATTGAGTATGATCCACACCCTCCCTTTCAGTCTGGCCACCCTGAGTGTGCCGATCCATCCATCACTGCTGTGGTGCGCACTTTTATGAAAGACGCGCTCGAAAAACGACAAGCCCAGGCAAAAGCTTATCAAGATCAAAAAGAGTCATAAAAATGTCACCGCGCTGCTTAAGTTTCGTCATTCAAAACTTCTCTTCGACGTCACCCGCTTTAAGCGGGTGAACCAGGACGGACGGCCAAAATGATTTGAGAGTTGAGGCTGGATCGTCCGGTCAAGCCGGACGACGTCGCGGTTAGGGGTGGAAGCAAAAGGTTGTCAAAACACGCCAAGCTCCCACGACCTGTTTGATTCGGAACATACCTTTGAGGAGACCAGGCGCATGGACGGCTTATTTACGTTAGGTGCTTTATTCACTTTAGCGATGTTGATTTTTCTGTAAGCCGCGTGGCTATAAGAAGAAGTTGATGGCGCAGCGAGAAGCAGAGATAAAAATTATATATTAAATAGGATTATTCTTCTAAATAGTCTAGCAATCTACATGTAGCTTCAAATTCCTCCGGTTGAATAACTCCATCAGCTGAAATGAGTTTTTCGGCGTAGTGCTTTATTATTCTAACTTCTTTTTTGTCTTTGCGATTTCGGATGCGTTCAGCACAAAACTCCATCGTGTAAGTATCAGGATATTGTAATTTTGACCAAGATTGAATTTGAATTCTTGCCTCTTCGTCAATGTCTCCCAATCGCATAACGCAGTCGGTTATAAAATCTATCACAACGTCTAACTCTTCCGGCGCAATAAAACCATCTGATTGCGCAAGCCAGATGAGGATTCTTGCGCCATCTCTAATGTGATCTGCTGACTGATTTCCCTTTTTTGCTTGCTTTGCATTCGGTATTGAAGAGGAAAGTTTGCTCAGAAAGCTTTCTAAGTCCTCATCAACTTCACCAGTCCATGGATCATATATTCGTTGGATTCTATCGATGCGAAATGATCTATGTGCGCCACGCTCATGACAGAAGCAAAACAGTTTGTTGTTTTTTAGGGCACGTACTGTGATACGTCTTTTTGAAAGATGTTTCTTTGCATCTAAATACTCAATCGCAAAAGTTAGTCCGATCAGATCTTCTGTCACCAACTCTTCCGAAGAGTTCTCTTCTTCGTTATCAGGTAGTTCTAAACCAGAAGGTGTGAAGCTTGCAGCAAATTCAGGGGCAACATATTTGCGCTTAGGTAGTTCTGAGTGTGCACCATCTTGATTCATCACAAGCAACTCCACTCCAGGTAGTGACAAGGCATTCTTGTGACAATTAAGATAAGTGTATTTTCTGTTTTGCACAACAAAAAAGGGCGGCTCGTGTGAACCGCCCTTCATTTGTTCAGCGATGAACGGGATGACTTACTACATCATGCCGCCCATACCGCCCATGCCGCCCATATCAGGCATGCCGCCGCCCATTGGGGCAGGGCTTGCGTCTTGCGGCGCATCGGCGACCATGGCTTCGGTGGTGATCAACAGACCCGCAATCGAGGCTGCGTCTTGCAATGCCGTGCGCACCACTTTTGCAGGGTCGATGATGCCGGTTTTCACCAGATCCACATAGGTGTGGTTTTGCGCATCGTAGCCGAAGGTCTTGCTTTTTTGCTCAAGCAATTTCCCGACAACGACGGAGGCTTCTTCGCCTGCATTTTCGACGATTTGACGAATTGGCGATTGCAGCGCACGGCGGACGATTGCGATACCGGCGTCTTGGTCGGCATTTTCGCCTTCCAATTTGTCGGTCACTTTCGATGCGTATAACAGAGCCGTTCCGCCGCCAGGCACGATGCCTTCTTCGACAGCAGCGCGGGTCGCGTTGAGCGCATCGTCCACACGGTCTTTGCGTTCTTTCACTTCCACTTCCGTGGCGCCGCCCACTTTGAGAACAGCCACACCGCCAGCGAGTTTCGCCAGGCGCTCTTGCAATTTCTCGCGGTCGTAATCGGAGGTGGTTTCTTCGATCTGCGCACGGATTTGGTTGACCCGTGACTTGATGTCCGCTTTTTTGCCAATACCGTCAACGATGGTGGTGTCATCTTTGGTGATGCGCACACGTTTCGCAGAGCCGAGCATTTCCAAGCCAACATTCTCAAGCTTGATGCCGAGATCTTCCGAGATCACTTGACCGCCGGTGAGAACCGCAATGTCTTCGAGCATCGCTTTACGGCGATCGCCAAAGCCAGGGGCTTTGACAGCCGCGATTTTCAGACCACCGCGGAGTTTGTTGACAACGAGGGTCGCCAACGCTTCGCCTTCAATGTCTTCGGCGATGATCAGAAGCGGACGGCTGGATTGCACAACAGCTTCAAGGATTGGCAACATGGCTTGCAGGTTCGAGAGTTTTTTCTCGTGCAGCAGAATGTATGGATCTTCCAGTTCCGCAACCATTTTGTCGGAATTGGTGATGAAGTAAGGGCTGAGGTAACCGCGGTCGAACTGCATGCCTTCGACAACATCAAGTTCGGTCTCAAGGGTTTTCGCTTCCTCAACGGTGATCACACCTTCATTGCCAACGCGTTCCATGGCTTCGGCAATTTTCGCGCCGATTTCCGCTTCGCCATTGGCCGAGATGGTGCCAACTTGGGCGATCTCGTCGTTGGATTTGATTTTTTTGGACTGTTTCGCAAGATCGGCGACAACCGCTTGAACCGCTTGCTCAATACCACGCTTGAGGTCCATTGGGTTCATGCCAGCGGCCACAGCTTTGACGCCTTCGCGCACGATCCCTTGCGCCAGAACGGTGGCGGTTGTTGTGCCATCGCCTGCTTCGTCATTGGTTTTGCTGGCGACTTCGCGCACCATTTGGGCGCCCATATTTTCAAACTTATCTTCGAGTTCGATTTCTTTGGCAACGGTCACACCGTCTTTGGTGGTGCGCGGTGCGCCGAATGATTTTTCAATCACAACGTTGCGGCCTTTTGGACCCAAGGTCACTTTGACCGCATTGGCCAGGATGTCCACGCCGGTGAGCATTTTCTCTTGGGCGGTGCGGCCGAATTTGACTTCTTTTGCAGACATGTTTCTGTCTCTCCTAAAAAGTTATTCAAGATTGTCTGTGGTTTACAGACATGAAAAAAGACTGGGAACCAGTTCGGTTACGCAGCCTTCTTTTTCGATTTCTTCGGCGCTTCGATAATGCCCAAGATGTCGGATTCTTTCATGATGATCAGTTCTTCACCATCGACGGTCACTTCGGTGCCGGACCATTTGCCGAAAAGCACACGGTCGCCTGCTTTGACGTCAAGCGGGGTGACTTTGCCGTCTTCCGCTTTGGCGCCTGCGCCAGCAGAAACAATTTCACCTTCCGATGGTTTTTCTTTCGCTGTGTCAGGAATGATGATCCCGCCAGCGGTTTTGGTGTCTTCTTCGATGCGGCGCACAAGCACACGATCATGGAGAGGACGGAATGCCATGATAGTTCTCCTCAGAAATTCCTAAATCAGTTGATGTTTAAAGGTGGGAAAGGGGAAGCCCCGATCTCTGCCTTTGTTCCTCTGTCAGCACTCACCAAAAGAGAGTGCTAACGGATGCGGGACAGATAGGATGTGCATAGGGGGGAGTCAAGGCGGCGGGCAGAAAAAACATGGCCAGCGCGGCAAGAAATGTCCGTAGAATGGAAAATCCAATGTTTCCAGTAAATTAGACTGTGTGCTCTTAAGCTGTGCGCTCAAGGCTGAGCGCGCCCAGGAACTGTCCCAAGCCCTCAATACACGGTGCTTCGGTCAACAGCGGGACATGGCCCCGGTTTTCCAGCGTGACAACCGTCATGTCCGGCATCCGCTCGCGCATGGCGGAGAGAGTATTTTCGGCTAGAATATTGGAGAGTTTGCCCCAAATGCACATGACAGGGCGGCCAGAGAGGGCCATAAAACCGTCCCAATAATTGGGCGCGCCTTCATTGGGCAGCACTTTATCGAACAGAAGCGAGATCTGCGGATCGCAATCGGCGACGATGTTGCCATCGTCTTGTTCGCGGAAAACGCGCCGCGCCATGTCCTGCCAATCCGCTTCGGTGAAATCGGGATAGGCATGCCCGCCAACCAAATGCGCGGCGCCCGCCGCCACATCCCAATTCGGGAGGCTTTCGCTTTTCCCGGCATATTTAGCGATATGGACCAAGCCTTCGGGCGCAATGTCCGGTCCCACATCATTTAAGACCACAGCATGTAAGATCTCTGGCTTGAGCAACGCCAAGGTCATGGCGACCAAGCCGCCAAGCGAGGTGCCGATCACAATCGATTTGCCGATATGTTCATGATTGAAAAGCTCTAGAACATCTCTTGCATAAGTATGCGGGTGATAGTTTTCAGGATCAGGGTCGTAATCGGATTTGCCACGCCCGCGCATATCCATGCACAGAACCCGGTATCCCCAAGCGACCAATTGCGGGGCGACATCTTCGAAATCTTTGGCGTTGCGGGTCAGCCCCGGCAAACACAGAATGGGAACGCCTCCCGCCGATGGATTATAATCGCGGTAATAGAGTTGCAGCCCGTCTTCGGTCGTAAATGTGCTTTCCGTAAAAGCTGACGTCATAAAATCATCCCCTCAAAAATAACGTTAGCAAAAAGGTTCTTCGAAAAGATTAACACCTATGCGGGCAAGTCTTAACAATTTATCAAGACATTTTCTTGGTCTCTATGGGGTATTAGCCTTCTTGGCGCTTTGCGGCTTTGGCATCGGTAATCCGGCGGCGCAGCTTCAGCGGGTTGGCGACCAGCGGTAAATCAATGGCGCCGACACCGGTGCCTTGAATGCGCAGACGGCCATATCCCAACAGCCGCCCGGCGACACTTTGGTCGAGATTGACCTCTTCGATCTTTTCGAGATTCACTTCTTGGGTTTTGCGCGAGATCCAGCCCGTCTTATAAACAAAGCGCTGTGAGGTGACGACGATCTCGGTGGTGAAAAGGCGGATCATCATGGACAGAAAGATCCAGATACCGATCAACGCAATACCAAGGATGATCAAGGCGGCAAAGGCGGTCAGGGTATAGGTCCAATGGAAATAGGCACGATGCAGGATCGTTTCGTGGGCCCCTAATGTTTTATCGACATAACCCATGACCTTTGCCTCTCTTTGCTTAAGACTACATAGAGAATAGGGCATTTTTGAGATGCGAAACCATTGCGAAAACAGGGCGCTTTCGCTAAAAGAACGCGCTTTGTCTTGAATTTCTGACGTTGGAGTAATGTATGGCCCGCCAGTTTATTTATCACATGGATCGCGTGTCCAAGACCTTCCCCGGTGGCAAGCAGGTGTTGAAAGACATCCATTTGAGCTTTTACCCGGATGCGAAAATTGGTGTGGCGGGTGTCAACGGCGCCGGTAAATCGACGCTGCTCAAAATCATGGCGGGGATGGATAAAGAGTTTGTTGGCGAAGCCTGGGCGGCGAAAGGCGCGACAGTGGGCTATCTCGCGCAAGAGCCTGAACTTGACGCCAGCAAAGACGTGCGTGGCAATGTCATGGAAGGGGTGGCCGAAACGCAAAGCTTGATTGACCGCTTTAATGAAGTATCAGCGAAGTTTGCCGAGCCGATGGATGATGACGAAATGAACGCCACCATCGCCGAGCAATCCGAGATTCAAGAAAAGATCGATGCGCTTGATGCGTGGGATCTTGACTCAAAGGTTGAAATGGCGATGGATGCGTTGCGCTGTCCGCCGGGCGATGCAGATGTGACGAAGCTGTCGGGCGGGGAAAAGCGCCGCGTGGCGTTGTGCCGTTTGTTGCTCGCTCATCCCGATTTGTTGCTGCTTGACGAACCGACCAACCATTTGGATGCAGAATCTGTTGCCTGGCTTGAACATTATCTCGCCAATTATAACGGCGCGGTGATTTTGGTGACGCACGATCGCTACTTCCTCGATAACGTCACGGGCTGGATTCTGGAACTCGATCGCGGCGCTGGCATTCCGTGGGAAGGCAATTACTCTTCCTGGCTTGAGCAAAAGGAACAGCGTTTGGCGCAAGAAAGCAAAGAGGACGCGGCGAAGAAGAAAACTCTGGCGCGTGAATTGGAGTGGATCAAATCCTCGCCGAAAGCGCGGCAAGCGAAAAGCAAAGCGCGGATTAAATCCTATGATGAGTTGCTCAATCAAGCGGATCACGTGGATGTGGGCACGGCGCAAATCACCATTCCGGCTGGGCCGCGTTTGGGCGGCGTGGTGATCGAAGCAGAAAACCTTTCCAAAGGGTTTGGCGATCAACTGCTCATAGACGATCTGTCGTTCCGCTTGCCGCCTGGCGGCATTGTCGGGGTGATTGGGCCAAACGGCGCAGGCAAAACCACACTCTTCCGTATGCTGACGGGGCAAGAGACGTCAGACAATGGCGCACTGCGCTTGGGCGAAACCGTACAGCTTGGCTATGTCGATCAATCGCGGGACGATTTAGACGCCGATAAAACCGTGTGGGAAGAAATCTCCGGCGGTTTGGATATTGTCGAGCTCGGCAAACGCGAGATGTCAAGCCGCGCCTATGTCGGGCAATTCAATTTTAAAGGCGGTGATCAGCAAAAGAAAGTCGGGCAGCTCTCGGGCGGTGAGCGCAACCGGGTGCATCTTGCCAAAATGCTGAAATCCGGCGCCAATGTGTTGTTGCTTGACGAACCAACCAACGATTTGGATGTTGAGACGTTGCGCGCGCTCGAAGATGGCTTGTTGAACTTCGCCGGGTGCGCCGTGGTGATCAGTCACGACCGCTGGTTCTTAGACCGCATCGCCACCCACATGCTGGCCTTTGAAGGCGACAGTCATGTCGAATGGTTCGAAGGCAATTATGAGGCCTATGAAGAAGACCGCAAACGCCGCCTCGGCGATGTCGCAGAGGTTCCTCACCGCATCAAGTTTAAGAAGTTTACACGCGGGTAGGGTGTTCAGTCGGTTGTCATCCCCAGCTTGACTGGGGGGCTAATGGCATAGCAAAGAATGAGGGACTTAGATTTATCGCTGTGCGTTTCCACGCGCACTCGTACAAGCGGCCTTGCCATTGGATTCCCGCGTGTGCGGGAATGACAATGAAATTCTCTAGCAAAGATCTATATCGTCCCATTCAGGATTTGTTTCTTCAATGAGTTGAATTTTCCAAGCGCGATTCCACTTCTTAAGTTGCTTCTCTCTTTGAATGGCGTCGCGCACATCGTCATATGCTTGGGCGTAAACTAGCTTATCAACTCTATATTGTTTGGTGAAACCCTTTACTAAACCTTCCTTGTGTTCCCAAACGCGCCGCGCAAGATCATTGGTGACACCGATGTAAAGCGTCCCATGTTTTCGACTCGCCATTATATATGTCGCATAGGGCATGTTGAATGATAGACCTATACCCCCTCTTTGTCATTCTCAACTTAGTACCTCTATAGTCTTTTCCACAATCAAATTGTCATCCCCAGCTTGACTGGGGATCTAATGGCATAGCAAAGAATGAGGGACTTAGATTTCCCGCTGTGCGCTCCAATATGCACTCGTACAAGCGGCCACGTCATTGGATTCCCGCGTGCGCGGGAATGACAGGTAGGTTTAAGGGCTCTGACCCCATTGTTCGTGTTCCCCTCCATCATATACGTTATACTTCACGATACTTCACGGTCTTCCCGGGGTGGTTTTTCTTCCTGGTAATCACGTAATTCTTTGATTTGTTCCCAAGATAGAAACATCCCGGATTTTTCTTTTATCTTTTTACCAGCACGGTACGACCCCAACAGGTGCCCGAGTAAAACACCTGCAAAAAAATCACCAAATGGTGTGTTTTGCGCATCTCTATATGTATCAATGCTGAGCCATGACAGAATTATGACAATTACTGATAGGATCAGAACGAGCATGCCGATAAGGTAACCGGTGGCACACAACATAACTGAGAAACCCCATGATTTTGATGGGCGTTCTGTTAGGTAATATTTGAAGTAATATGATGCGTGTTCCGCCAGAGCTCCTAATGGGTACCCCAACAAACCTCCTAAGATCATTAGTATTAGAAAATCTGTCATCCCTCTGTCCAACTACTTAGCAATCGTCTTTGCGGTCTCGATTGCCATTTTTTCTCTTAAGGCCAAAGATTGCTCTTTTCAGTTCGACACTCTCGCGTATCCCCACGAAGCTCAGTAAATCATCTGATTGGACGCTGCTTTTTTAAGCGCCCCAAGTTATATTTCCTCACACATATCCCCTTCAATCAACAATACAATAATCAATATAAATGTACCCTTTTGGATATAAGACGACATTAGCACAACTTTTCCGATATGTCAGCTTTTGACTCACAGTGCGTATCTGTACACGCCCTTTGCAATGGGTCATGATCGCATGTGTGAACAATGCGCGAGCAAAGGGGCAGTGGCATGCTTGACGATCCCATCACTGCAGCCAATCCGGCGGATAAGGGGTTTCGTATGCCTGCTGAATGGGAGCTGCATGCGTGTTGCTGGATGGGCTGGCCGCATAACCCGGCTTATTGGCAAGGCGATCTTCGCGAGACCCAGCAGGCCTATGCCAATGTTGCTAATGCCATCGCCGACTTCGAACCGGTCCGCCTTCTGGTTCATCCCGACGATGTGCAAACAGCACGGCCGTTCTTAAGCAGCGCTATTGAGATTGTCGGTATGGTCACCGACCAAGCATGGCTGCGCGATACAGGACCGAATTTTTTAGTCAATGCAGATGGCGATCTTGCTGGCTCCACGTGGCAATTCAATGCATGGGGCGGCAAGTCTCGTTGTTACGCCAATGACGCTTTGATCGGTGAACGGATTTTACGGATGCAAGGTGCGCGCAATTACACCTCGCATATTTTTGCTGAAGGCGGCGGCGTCACCGTCGATGGGGAAGGGACGGTGATCACAACAGAACAGTGTTTCCTCAACAAAAACCGTAATCCGCATTTTACCCGCGGCGAAGTGGAGCAAGAATTGTTGCGCACGCTTGGTTGCGAAAAAGTGATCTGGCTTGTTGGCGATCCCGACGATGAGGAAACCGACGGTCATGTGGATGGGATAGCTGTTTTTACGCGCCCAGGCCATGTGCTGATTGAACGGTGTCAAGATCCGTATGATCCAAGACGCGCAATCCATGACGCCAATATCGCAGCTCTGCAGGGACAGACGGACGCAAAGGGCCGCCCGATTGAGATGACGTATATTTTAGATGCGTCTGAAGCCGAGTCGGATTCGCCGATGTTCTGTACGTCCTATGTGAATTCCTATCTCGCTAATGGCGCTGTGATTATGCCGAAATATGGTGTAGATGCGGATGAAGAAGCGGCAGCCATTTTCCGCGCGCAATGCCCGGATCGTGAGATTGTCCAAGTCAATATTGATGCGATTGCCATTGGCGGGGGCGGCATCCATTGCATCACCCAGCAGCAACCGGTGTCGTCAACCATGCGCTAATCCGTTATGACTCTTTCACCATTAAATGAGGCATGGGCCGCGCAAAGCTCTTATTTCCGAAAAAGCTTGTAAAGACGAGCATACCATCCATTGCACTTTTTGGAATGGTGTTACGCGCCGTCGGCGTCTGTTTCAAAGCTTTCGCCGGACTCCACTTTGTCGCGGAGTTCGTCCAGAAGGGCGCTCACTTTGCCGCCATTGTTGGAGATGATCGCATTGAATTGCGAGCGCTGCTCAAGCGCCAGCCACACACCCAGCACTTCGAGGTCACGGAGTTTGTACCCATCATCCCCTTTGCGGAGACGCCAATTCACTTTAGTGGGCGCAGCGCCATCCGGATCGTTAAGAAGGCTGGTGACGATGACATCTTTTTTCACAAGCACGGACCCGGTGACATCCAATGTTTGACCGGAATATTCGCCAAGACGTGTGGAATAAAAATTCCGTGTGAAGTCTTTGAACAGGCCATTAAACTCTTCCAGTTCTTCCGGTGTGGCTTTACGGCGGTGATTGCCAAGGGTGAAGTAGCCGATCTTTTCGATATCCGCATTGGCGATCACTAGATCGGCAAATTTATCGGTGCGGACGTCGATAGAGAGTGAGGTGTCATCCAAGATCGCAAGGCCTTCCCCAGCCACCTTCGTGATAAAAGCTTCCGCCGCTGCATCGCCTTCCTCAGCCATAGCCACGGGGGCCAGAGGGGCAGACAAAACTATCGCAAGGATCAAGGCGCTCAACATCGCCGAAACTTTCGCGCTCATAGGAACATGCTTTTTCATGATGGCTCTCACCCTCTCTTAACGTATGGGAAGAATGCTAAAAAGGAACTTTGACAAGAATGAGGTCGAGAATGTGGCAGGCCGCCACAATGCCGTTCCCTAAAACTCTTCGTCGAAATCATCGAAATCAGGCAGGTCCGAGAAATCATCTGCGCCGTTGCGGATGTCACGCGCCCGCGTCTGACGGTAGAGATTCCGGATCGAGGCATAATAGTCCACCGAGCTGGCTTCCAGCTCATCCAGTGTTTCCAGATTCTCAGCCCGCGTATCAATGCCGCCGACAAGCGTATTGGCCAGGAAGATGGCTTCCACACTTGCACCGCCAATCCACACAAGCGGGTCACAGAATATATCGACCACCCAGCCCACAGTATCGCGCGTTGGCGCAGGCCCGAGAAGGGGCCAATAGCCATAGTTCCCTTCAGGCGCGCCCCACAGGGCGAGTGTTTGCCCGAAGTCTTCGACGTGATGTTCGAGAC
>JANQLI010000325.1 GCA_028280675.1 Alphaproteobacteria bacterium | reverse complement strand
TCGCCGCAAGCTACATTACCTCGCTGATTGGCATTCTTTAATGCCCTGAAAGCTTGCGAAAGGGTCGCATCTGCGGCCCTTTTTGTATGAAAGGTGTCTGGTTGATCCGTGATGTGGGCAATAGGTCTTCCCCACTTGCAAAAAAGGGGGGCTTCACGCCATTTGCCCCTCAAACAGTAGGTCTTTTGCAAATGAATGGAGCCGGGTAAATGGAAGCAGACATTTTTGTATTAATGGCAGGCGCTGTCTCAATCGCCTTTGTGCATACACTTCTAGGTCCGGACCATTATCTTCCCTTTGTCGCTCTCGCCAAGGCCCGCGCCTGGAGCCTGCGCAAAACGGGCATTGTCACCACGGTCTGTGGTCTTGGCCATGCGGTAGGGTCGATTGCCCTTGGTTTTGTCGGCGTTTATTTCGGTGGAGAAATTTCCAGATTGATGGCCATCGAAGGTATGCGCGGCGATTGGGCGGCGTGGGGCTTGATTGCCTTTGGTCTTATCTACTTTGCATGGGGGATGCGCCGCGCGCATAAATCAAAAACACATACCCATGATCATGCCCATGCGGATGGGGAAATTCACTCGCACAGTCATACCCATTTTGGCGCACATGCACACCCGCATGTGGCGGACGATGGCAGCGTCGATCTCAAAAGTATGGCGGCGATGACGCCGTGGGCACTGTTTATTATTTTTGTTCTTGGCCCTTGTGAGCCGCTGATTCCCTTGATGATGTTTCCAGGTGCAGAGGGAGCCTTCATGGGCGTTGTGATGGTGATCGGTGCGTTCACTTTTACAACGATCGCGACCATGTTAGGGGTTGTCTTCATCGGCTATAAAGGGTTGGAATTTGTGTCTTTAAAACCCCTCGCGCGCTATACCCATGCGATCGCAGGCGCGACCGTCAGCTTATGCGGTGTCGCTATTACGTTTGGCCTTTAAAGCCTCTTACAGTTCACCAGCCCGATAAAGGATTCTCTTGATGAGTGATCATGATTACAAAGTCGTAGATGCGGTTGTCGGTCTTATGACCCCAGAAGCGATGAAACACCGCCCAGGGTGGGGTGAGGAGTTCTTTGAAGGCAAAATGAATGCCGCTAAGGGCACGATGGGCGGCTTCGATAGTCTTGATCAGATGATGGATGTGCTTGATGAAGCGGGCATTGATAAAGCGTTTTTGTTTGCTCAAGCAGCCGGACGCCCTGGGCTTCCGGGGTGCTTCCACATGCCTTACGAGGTGATCGCGGATGCGTGTCAGAAATATCCAAATCGTCTTTACGGTCTTGCTGGGGTTGATCCATATGATGGCATGGATGGTGTGCGGCGTTTGGAAGATGCTGTGAAGAACATGGGTTTTATCGGCGCGCATCTCTATCCGCACTGGTACAATATGGAACCGCATCACCGGAAGCTTTATCCCTTCTACGCGAAATGCGTCGAGCTTGGCGTGCCGATCCAAATGCAAGTCGGGCAAAGCATGGTCTACAACAAAAACTTCCCCTGCGAATCCACTGGCCGCCCGATTACGTTCGACACCATTGCCTGTGATTTCCAAGAATTAAAACTGATCGGCATTCATGTGGGTATTCCGTGGCATGACGAAATGATCGCCATGGCGTGGAAACATGAAAACGTCTATATCGGCACTGATGCCCACCGCCCGCTTTACTGGCCGGAGAGTTTCAAGAAATACATCAATTCTTACGGTCAGAACAAAGTGATCTTCGGCACTGACTATCCGGTGCTGCCGTTTAAACGCACTATTGAAGATTTCGACAGTCTTGGTTTTAAGACCGAAGTGCGCCGCAAAGTGCTACGTGATAATGCACTCCGCATTTATGGGATTGAGGATTAATCCCCAAGGATTCTTCGCAAGAGAGGCCTCTTAAAGAAAAGCTCCGGTCATGCACCGGGGCTTTTGTCTTGTATGGGTGTTTGATAAAATATTGATAATTATGCGTTTTCTCAAATATAACCAGGTGTGATGGCCATCACATCGCGCGGCGGCCCCCACCACTAGTCTCTCCTCATAAATATTTGGTGGAGGACAGACCGATGACTTTCTTTTCAGGATACTTCTTTAGCGGCGTTGCATTTGGCATCTTTTTGGTTGCGACGCTTTTTACGGCGGTACTTGCGTAAAATGACTGTCATCCCGGCCAAGGTGGTGACAAA
This sequence comes from Alphaproteobacteria bacterium, assembly GCA_028280675.1. GTDB lineage: Bacteria > Pseudomonadota > Alphaproteobacteria > SMXP01 > SMXP01 > JANQLI01. The sequence goes on along the minus strand of JANQLI010000325.1, from coordinate 786 downwards.
CCTTGGCCGGGATGACAATGATAGAAATTATTGCTGCGCTTTCCAGGCGTCTGCAATTTCAGATCCAGATGCCGACCACACGCCGTCTTTCGACATAATGTATGTCAAGATCTCGTCGAGTGAGCGAATGCGCCAAGGCTGGCCAATCACATAAGGGCAGAGATTGAGCGACATCACCCGCCCGCCATATTTCTCTGACTCGGCGTATAACAAATCAAACGCATCCTTCACCTGTTCGACAAACATATCTTCCGTATGGCGATTGTTGACCAGGATGGTGCGGTCATCCACTTCATTGGTGTTCGGCATGGAAATGATCGCACCGTTATTCGTGCTCATTTCGTAAGGCAAATCGTCATTCACCCAATCACCGCACCATTCAATGCCGTAATTTGGCAAGAGGTGCAGTGTATTTTCGCTTTGTGAGCGCGCCGGTGACATCCAGCCTTTGACATCTTGGCCAGACGCTTTGCGCAACGTATCCACCGTTTTTTGGATTTGCTCTTTTTCCGCCGCTTCGTCCATGCCGCCATAATGGAGACTGTTCATGTCAACGCCATGGGCGACAATCTCCCAGCCGCGCTCGTTGATTTGATCGACATTGAACGGCACCCGTGTCGCGATTTCCGCATTCATCGGCACATCGGTTTTGACATTGTGCTTATCGAGCACTTTGACAATGCGTTGCCAACCGACGCGTGTGCCATAATCTCGTGTGGTGTAGGTACGGTAATCGGGGAAGGGCGTGACCATATGCCCAGGCGCGCGAAACGGCCCGTCATTGGG
>JANQLI010000235.1 GCA_028280675.1 Alphaproteobacteria bacterium | reverse complement strand
TGTTTATCGCCAACGTGTTATTCAGTTACTTGATGAAGGTGGTTTCGTTGTCCAAAACACGTTCAATCTGATCAAGCCTGAAGCTTACGAGACTGTTTTTGACGATCCGGCGCCTCTTGCTGGGCTGACCCTCGAACACCTTGAGCTGACAATGGGTGAGGGCTGCCAGCAGATCTGGCGCTATGATGATGCGATTGCGGGCGGGCCGTGGATAGGTGTTGTGAATAAAGACAATTGTCAAATTTATTCTGAACGCCGCGGCGCAACCATCGCGATTGGGGCTGAAGTGCGTTTGAATGAGGACACACTTTATACCACTGAAAAGGGGTATGACCAAGATGGCACGATTCTCTTCGGTGGTCCTGAAGGGTCGTTCATTATTCTCAATCGCATTCAGGAATAAGTTTACGGATATTCTAAACGTACGGATGCTGTTGAGCCGTAGTCGAGAACGCGAAGCCGAGCTTTGGTGTAACTTGGCGGGCCAAAACGTGGTTTCGTATTGTTAGAAAAAGCCCAGCCTTCTTTTGGTCGCCACATAAACCCACTTTCAAGTTCCCCACTCATATTCTCATCGTGATAGATGGCAAGTGCATATTCGCCCGGCGTTAGATCGGAAATTGTCATCGTCAATACGCCGTCTATCGCATCGGCGGCTGATGTGCGCGTAATTTTGGTCCCAGGGTGATCTTCTTTTAGCCAACCGTCTTCGCCTTCAAATGCCTGGACCTCAATTTCACCTAGATCACTTTGGATTCCCGTAATAGTCACGCGAAGTTCGGCAGACGTGGCGCTGTTGTGTATGCTCATGACGCTGAGCCCTATTCCCAGTGAAGCCATGAGTACCTTCTTCATCTCAGTCAAAGCTTATCTCCTAAATATTTGGGGTGATGATAACCTTCCCATCACGATCTCCACCCGTTCTTGACGCATGGTCGAACGCAGCATGAATATCGTCAAGAGAATACGTTGCCGCAATCTTGGCCGAAAGATCGCCTGCGCTGATCATCCGTGGAATCTCCCGCCACATAGTTTCTTGTTGCTCGGTCGGCAGGGCGTCAAAATGAATGAAAGTGAGAAAACCTTTTAAGGTTAAATCACGAAAAAACAATGTTTCCGGGCGGACCATGCAGGGATCACCTGAAAGCATGCCGTAAGATAATATTAGACCGCCATCCGTAACACTATCAGCAATGCGTTGTGTGGCCCAACCTGCAACGGCATCCAATCCAAGTTTAACTGGCTGTTGATCAACGCACGCTTTGACGCGATCCGTAAGATCGTCCCCATCAACAAGGACGTGATCAGCCCCTAATGTTTTTAATTCCTCGATAAGTTCACTCCGCCGCACAACATTGACGGTTTTTATCCCCATCATATGGGCAAGTTTGATGATGTAACGCCCGCAATTCGAATTGGCGGCGTTTTGAATCAAAATATCTCCTTTCGATAAAGGCGTCATTGCATGGAGGATGGTATAGGCTGTGGCGCCATTTATGGGCACCAAACATAATTGTGCGGCGTCCCCGTCCGGGGCGGGAATGGGGAGGGTGTCGGGAAGAGTTACGTCCGTGCGGAATGCGCCTTTCTCACCAACCCGCACAGGTAAGAATACGCGATCGCCTTTGGCAAAGCGCGTGACGTTCTTACCGGTCTCACTGACACGCCCAATCCCTTCCATCCCAGGTGTGCCTGGAAGTGGTTTGTAAAAGGGAAGCTCTCCCTTGATGAATTTTATGTCGGCAATGTGAAGGGGGGCTGCCTCTATATTGATGCAGACTTCATTTGGGCCAAGTGCATCTGGATCGGCTTCAATGAGTTTGACAACATCGCGCGGCTCACCAAAGTCATTGAAGTGTGCAAGTTTCATCGGGCGCCTTACTGCTGAGGCCAATACTCAGCGATACCCGCAATGGTTTTCTCGCCAACTTTTGTGCGGGCAACAATCTCGCCGCTCTTCATATGATATTTGATGATCTCACCGCTGAACCAATTCCCCACAATCACATGTTCTCCGTCATGTATCGTTGCGACAATAGACCATCCAAATCCCTCAAGCGGATATGAGACTATCTCATTGCCATTGTGATCAAAGACATCAAGACGGCCGCCCATTGCGATCAGCACCTTGTCATCCATGGTCATGTCAAGATCAAAGACCATATTACCGGTATTTTCAGGATAGGCCTTGAGATCCGGCAATTGTTGATCATTGGCAAGATCGTAAGCCATCAAGCGTGGGCCCGTTTCCGACACATAAAAGAGTGTAGATTGATCTGCGCTCAGTGCGGAATGGGTAACACCCATGCCACCGCTCATACCGCCATGGGTGTCTGGGTCCATGGTTTTGAGGAGTGTCCCGTCAGGTTGGAAGAGATACAGATCGCCATCGCCGATTTTTTCTGTTTCACCCGGCAGTGGCCGAAAGCGTGTCGATAAACCAAGCGGTTGGCCGGTTCCGACCAATTGTTCTGTCAGCAGAATGTTTCCATCAATAAAGTGCGCTTTCGAAAATGCGCGTTCGGCATAGTTCTGCGCAGGAATCTGTTTGCCGGATGTATCGACATTGATGGTGCTGCGTTTCCACGGGTCAAAAGCCCATAACGTGCCGTCTGGTGCGAAGGTGACGCCTGTAATCAGATGCGTCGTTCCTTCCGTCCACAATACGCCTTTTTCATTTAAGTTTTCATCATATTGAATAATGCGTCCAATACCGGCGTGGTCATCTTCAGGATTATTGAGGACAGTTGCACCGACAAAAATATCGCCAGCAGCAAAAGATTGCATGGTTGATACTCTTTCTTCTGCAGAAGCTGTCATCGTTGACCCAAACAGCGCGATCATCAGAACGAGAAACTTTTTCATAACTTATGGCCCTAACCGAAATATGCATAAGAAGCGTCTTGGGTTTTCTATAAACTGTCAAGAGTCTTTGCTGGTCGGTTCACCTCTTGATCTGCATCAAAGTCGTGCGTTCTTTGCGCATGTTACTCAATAAAGATAACGCCGAGAAGAGGAGATGTGCGATTATGATTACCAAGGTGAGTGGTGATATTCTTTTGAGTGATGCGCAAGTGATTGCGCACGGTGTGGCGCCCCATGATCATTTTAATCAGGGATTAGCTTTGGCGTTACGCGAGCGCTTTCCCGCCATGGCAAAGGATTTCCGGCACTATTGTCATCAACAAAATCCAAAGCCGGGTCATGCGTGGTTATGGGCGGGACCAGACAAAGTGATTATCAATCTGATGACGCAAGAGCCTGCACCTGATAATCATGCCCATCCAGGGAAGGCGAGTGGGAAAAATATCAGTCATGCGCTTAAAGAGATGCGCAAGCTTGTTGATAAGGAACATCTAAAATCGATCGCGCTTCCAAAGCTCGCAACAGGCGTTGGCGGTTTAGATTGGAATGACGTCGAACCTTTGATCGAGAATCACCTTAGCGATCTCGGCATTCCAGTTGTCATTTATGAGACCTTTGAAGCTGGTAAGAAAGCCGCTGAAAATCTCTAATGCCCTGTTTCTTTCGCCAGGGTATCCACTTTCATCATGACAAGACAGCAAAAGGCTGTACTCTGCTCTACCTAAACGTCTGAATAGTGGGCGTGGAGGGCAGATGACGTGACAACGTGGCAGGCGGATATTGTAATTGTGGGCAGCGGCATTGCCGGGCCGGCCCTTGCGGCGGCCCTGCGTCATTCCAATTTGCGCATTCTTCTGATCGAGCGAAGTGCTGATCCCTTGGACACAGCACGCGGCGATCACTTACAGCCCTCTACAGCAGAGATTTTGGATCAATGGGGTCTTCTTGCACACTTTCTCAAAGCAGGAGCGATGAAACGGCTTGGCAGCCATTGGCTTACTGCGGATGGGGACACACTTCTTCATGCGCGGGTTGATGATCTCGCTATACCCCATCCCTATTATCTCTATCTCAATCACGAAACCATTTGCGAGGTGTTGTTGACGGCGGCAAATGAAAACTCTCAGTTTACATGTCTGAAGCCTGCCAAGTTGACCCAAATACTGGCGCATACTGGTGAGGGGCCTAGCAAACTAGAGGTTCTTAAGGAAGGTGAATCCCATCACATTGAAGCGCATATGATTGTTGGGGCAGATGGACGCGCATCCACCATTCGCCGTCTTTATGACATGCCTGCGGACATTTATGCTTATGAAAATCCCCTTGTTGTTCTGTTTGCGCCGGTATCGGAAAACGACCCGCGGCATGATTTACACGCCTATCTGACGGAAAAAGGCGTGGTGTCCTTTGTTCCGCGCATGCCCGATCATTGGAAGATTGGCTTTCCTATTACGTCCTCGGATTTGGTGCGATGGAAAAACAGTTCCGTCATGGAGCGCTCTGCTTGGCTAACGGCTATGGTGCCGCATATGGCGCCTTTGGATACTGCTATTGCGGGCTTTTATCAGCCTGTGAAAATCACAACGCCCCAATGGGTCAAAGAGAATGTTGTTTTGCTGGGGGATGCGTGCCATGCCCTGCATCCGGGGCAAAGTCAGGGGATGAATATTGCGATACGGTGTGTTGATCGGCTTATATCCTGCCTTCCATCAGAAAAGGACTTTGATGTTCTACATGTTCAACAGGCACTGCGAGATTATGAAAGGGCCGTCAAACCGCAAATTGATCCCCTGCTGCAGGCCAATCACGAACGCGGCTTGGAGATGGATTCGTTGACATCACAAGAAGTGCTGGCCCGCATCCCCGCGCTGAGAGAGGTTGGGCAAGATGAAACGAAACGCCACGCCTATTGTCTGCGTATGGCGGGGTATCCCCCTCAAACACCCTAGCGGCAACAGCGTCTTTCTGACGCCCAGCCTAAAGAGCTATGCGTCATATGCATGGCTCGATTGAGTTTCTAACATACTGTTTTCTATTGTGTTTTTCTGTTTCTCGCCCTATTTAAAGGCTGACTTTGACAGCCACACTCAAACATAAGGAGACAGCCATGTATACGAATACATTGACTGCTGCGGCGATCAAGGAGAAA
>JANQLI010000199.1 GCA_028280675.1 Alphaproteobacteria bacterium | reverse complement strand
CGTTTATGTTTTTTGCGGCGGCGACTGGTCCAAGCTCAGACATTGGCCAGTGGCTCGGCAATTTCGGTGAGCCTATTTTCAACGCTGGGCTTATTGCGGCTGGTTACCGCTTTGGGAAGTCAGAGATGTCATAGACCTTTTCCCCTTCTCTCGCATGGGAGAGAAGGGGATTAGAGTTTAGTGTACGTCTTCGAATGTACCGAATTTCTCGGTGTGTTCTTCTTTAAGGGCCATAAACTCCACCACTTTATCGGCAAGATACGTTCCAATGCGGGGATCGTCGTTCAGCGGTTGCCACATGGCCCAAGTGCCGGTGTATTGATTTTGTACCGGATCATCTTCTGAAGGTTGGCCAAGGGCCGCGTCATATCCAAGATGCCCATACGCAGGGACATCATACGCCACGCTTGGGTCAGTATCACTCATGCTCTTGTTGATTGGCGTTTGCCTTAGCGGCGGATAAGGCTGGTCGGTGCCTTCGCAACCACCCATGGTGAGACAGCACGGTTCCATCGCTGGGTTTTCAGATTCATCGCCAATGACTTTGCATTCGGTTTGGGACCAAATGCCCCAATAATCCGCAAACGGATGGCCTTGATAGGGGTAATTCTCAAAATCTTTCTCGTCCCATTTCATCCAGGTTTTGTAGCCAATCTCTTTGGCGATTTGATTATGCACTTCAACCATATCCAACACAGAACTGGTGACAATCTGTGAGAAGATAATCACGATATGCTTCACGCCGCGATCCTTAAACGTTTCGAGAGCATCCCAATAACGAGTGGACCAATCGCCTCCAGGCAAAACTTGCTCACTTTGATAAAGATAAGCATGCCCCAAATTTTCTGCCCGCATTAAACGTGTGCGCTCTAAAGCCGCGTTTTCATCTTTTGGGTTTTTAATGTTGGGGTTGATTTGCTTAACACCCATCCAACCACCGATGATATTTTCGGGTTTAATATCGGGGCGGCGGCGCATCAGTTCCGCCTTGATATTGTCGTTCAAGATGAGGGTGTCATTGACTTTTGGGTCAAAGGTTTGATTGTGACGGCTGATCGAGTGGTTGATGATATAAACGGCTGTGTCTTCATCGGCAACATCTGGATTGAACTCGGAAATAATTCCGTCAACCATCATGGCGCCAAATTTGGGATCGTCGGTAACCGGATTTGGATTGCCTTCAAGCGGAATGTCCACGTCTTTTTCGGGATACTCAAGCGTTCGTGTCCAGTTCTCGGGCGCGGAAGGGAAGCTGCGTGTCATAAGGTCATGGGGATCATTGACCCATGAGACCTTGATGTCGGTACCATGCTCTTCGTTATAAGCTTCGACGGCCATGCGCGCGCGCTCCACCTCCTCAAAAGTTTTCACAAAGCGCACGCCTGATGTTGTCATGTCGATGACGATGATCTCTTCTGCGCCTTGTTTGATGAGACGTTCGGCAGGGCCATCGGTGTTGTAGCGCTCGGGGTCGCAGCCTTCCCATTTAAAATCAGGACCGACACCGCCGTCTTTTTCACTGCCGCAATAGGTGACCGGTTTTCCGCCAGGGATTTTCGGCTCATAAATATAGCGCGGATAAGGCAAGTGCTCGATATCGTCCACATTGGTGATCCAGCTCATCCAATCGGTAATGAATTCGACACCCATCTCCGGACCGCGTTTTGCCAGCTCTTCAGTCATCATTTCATATTGGCGGAGTGTGATCTCACGTGACGGGTCTGTGCCCACCATTTGATTTTGGAAGGTGTATTTCTTAATTTGACTGGCAATGTTGCTGTAGCGCTGGCCGTCGCCAAAGCTCACCACCATTGGCCAGGCTTGGGGGTTCCAAATGACCCGTTTATAGATGGAGTTATTCGGATCATAGGAAAAAATCTGGATGGCGCTTTCCCAGAGTGTTGCATTGGTCGCGCTTTCCGAATCTTTCTGACCTCCACCGCCATGAACAGCGTAAATGACACCGATTTTACGCAGTTCTTTCGGGGCCTCCGTGGTTGTTTCGTTAGATGAAGAGGTGTTTTCCGCTTCGGTTTGCGCGCCATCATCGCAGGCAGTAAGTGCGAGAGCGGCGGTCAATGCGGTTGCGGTGAAAAGGCGGCGAAAAGCAAACATGGGTCACTCCATAAACTTTCAGACTTAAGCCCAGAATCTGAGGGCTCTTGCGCCATCAGTCATGCGGTTATGCCAGGTCATCCGAGCTGCGGATTGGTTGAGGAAATATTCAAAGGCTACTAGGCGGTTCAGTTAGTGTCAGCCATTTATATCAGAGATATTTATTAGGGTTTTCTATGTCAGATACACAGCTTTTTCAAATGATCATGACCTTGAAGCCGGTGCCCAAAGAGGTCGTAATGCAAAAGGGCCAAGCGGAAGATGCTTATGCGCAGAAGCAGATCGCAGAAGGCAAGATTCAAAACTTCTTCGTGAGCGAAGACCACAAACATTACTGGATCACATTTGCCGTGAAGGATGAAGCTGAGCTCAATGTGATCGTACGCGGCTTTCCGCTTCATGATTACTTCGATTATTCGGTCGTGAAGGTGATGGACATCGCAGCCTTGGTGAAGTCGGGTGTGACCTCACGTGAGCAAGTGGAGGCAATGGAGAAGGAGTAAGATCACTTCTTCAGCTTATACGCCATCAACCAATCGCCGATCTTTTGGCTATACTGCCACATGTGGCCGCCAGACGCGATCACCACATATTGCTCACCGCCCACTTCATAGGTCATGGGGGACGCCATTGACGCAGTGGGTGTTGACACTTTCCAGAGCTCTTTTCCAGACTTCAAATCAAAGGCGCGAAACTTTTCATCCATGGTGGCGCCAATAAAGATTAGTCCACCGGCTGTGACCATGGGACCGCCTGATGTGGGGGTGCCCCAGCGCAGCGGAATCGGGATTGGCGATAAGGTGTCTAATGTGCCTAACGTTTCTTTCCAGTTGATCTCACCGGTTCCCATATCGATAGAGACGAGTTGCCCCCAAGGCGGTTTTGAGCACGGCATAAAGATCGGTGAAAGAAGCGGCTGTGTCGCAAGGCCATAGTCGCTGCCTTTGACCATTTTCGGCACGCCAAACTGCGGCGGTCCAGCTTGAGGCGCAGGGACGTCTTCGGCTTTGAAGAGCCTCATTTTCATCGGCGCGCGATTGGCGGTGGTGATGAGGGTATTTGTCGCGGCGTCATAGGCGCCGCCGCCCCAATTGGTCACGGACATGCCGGGCATGCCGGTGCGGCCTTTGAGGGTGGGGGGTGAAAAGAGCGGGCCGGAATCGCCTTCCGCGACCATCTCACGGCATTTGCCTTCATCCCAAAATGTGAGTCCCCAAGCATCATCGGGTGTGAAGCCCGTCTCAATAAGGGGGTCGGGTTTTGCCGGGAAGGGCTGAGTGGGTGAAAGCTGTTCACCTGGAACCGCGCCGTCTTGCGGCACGGGACGTTCCTCCACCTCAAAAATGGGTTCACCTGTTTCTCGGTGCAGCGTGAACACAAGCCCCTGTTTGGTCAGTTGAATAACCGCGGGAATGACGTCTCCGTCTTTTGTAATATCGACCAGCATGGGTTGCGCAGGCAAATCCCAATCCCACACATCATGGTGGATGGTTTGGAAGTGCCACACGACTTCGCCTGTCGCCCCACGTAAAGCAACAACAGAATTGGCGTAGCGATTGTCACCGGGGCGAAAGCCGCCATAGGGATCTGGAGAGGCGCTGCCGGTGGGTACAAACACCAAGTCACGTTTTTCATCCACTGAGAGCATCGACCAGGCATTGGCGCCTGTGGTGACGTCAAGGGCGTCTTTTGTCCAATGTTTATGCTGGGGATCAGTGACTTTGTGTTTGTACCCACCGGCAGCGCCTCTCCAGATCCCTA
>JANQLI010000162.1 GCA_028280675.1 Alphaproteobacteria bacterium | reverse complement strand
CGGCAACGACACCGATATTGTCACCAAAGGCCGCCATGATCCGTGCGTTGGCATTCGCGGCGTGCCGGTGGGCGAAGCGATGATGGCCTGTGTGCTGGCCGACGCCATGTTGCGCCACCGCGGGCAGATGGGTTAGCTCTTTTTATCACTTTACTGTGTCACCCTCGGGCAAGGTGCGATAGGCCATTGGATTCCCGCTTGCGCGGGAATGACACATACAGTGCAAACCAAAGAAAAGGGTTTGCGACCTAAATCCCCAACCGTGCCGCAATCAGATCGCGCATATCAACCTCGGCATCGGCCACAGGCGCCCCTGCAGCAATCGGCCGCCCTTTCATGCGCTGCGTCAGATCCACAAACGGCATCAGGTAGATCCGCCAGATGCCATGATAGCGGCCGCTGGTTTCGCCAAGACCGAATGTGATCTCTTCATATGGTTCGGGTACACGCAGCGAGCCGAACATCCAATCCCACACGGCAAACATGGCGCCGAAATTGCGGTCGTAATCTACGGGATCAACGCTGTGGTGAATTTGATGATGGGCGGGGCTAATCAACACATGTCCAAGCCAACCGCGATAGGCGAGCCAAATATGGGTGTGACGTAAATTAAAACCAATCGCATTAAACAAGAATATGCCGACATTCACCTCCATCATCGTGATCGGCGTCAGCATGCCGCCATAAAAATACGCATACAGACCATAAACGATCCCCATCATGATGCCGATCCCACTACCGGTAATCAGGTCGTCAAGGGGATGAATGCGATAGGCCACCATCGGCGTCATCGCTTCGGCGGCATGATGCACTTTATGGAACTCCCACAGATACGGCACGCGGTGCTGAATGTAATGGGTGAAGAAAATCGCAAAGTCATACGCCACAAACGCAAAGAAGGTGAACGCGGCGATAACGCCCACTGTCGCTTCCCGCGCGTCCACCGCGCCAAAACCGGACAGCAAGAGGAACTCGGTAAATTCCGCCACCGTGTAAGAGCCGACAATGATTGGCGCCAACATAAAGACGAATGCGACCCGGTTGAACAAGAAATAGCGGTAATCGGTGAGCGCCGATTTATGAAAGTAAATGTTTTTCGGAAACAGATACGCGATGAAAGACAATGCCTTTCCTTGCACGCGCGGACGATAGACCAGCACATACACCCCCAGCGCCATCACCCAGGCTGTGATCAAATAAACCCAAAAAATGCGATGTTCCGGCATCTCCCAATAAGTGAGAGGCGCGATAATAGTCGCGGTGATGTCCTGCCACGTCATGCATGCATCCTTTATTCTGCAGACGGACACATTAGCGTGAGGAGCTTTAAAGAATCGCTGAGAAACATGGTGAAGGAAGGGTTAAGACCTTCGACCTTTCGAGACGCTCACTTTTTACATTTCCTTCATCCTGAGGAAGCGCGAAGCGCTGTCTCGAAGGATCAAGGAAATGCGCTCCTGCAAACCATTATCATAGAGAGGGAGAATCACATAGACTCGCCCGGCTTGGGATAATCAGCGTAGAGGAGAGGACGATGCTGAAAGAATTTCAGGAGTTTGCGCTCAAAGGAAACGTGGTGGATATGGCCGTGGGGATTGTCATCGGCGGGGCGTTTGGCACCATCGTGAAATCACTTGTCGCCGATGTCATTATGCCGCCGATCGGGATGGTCATTGGCGGGATCGATTTTTCATCCCTGGTGATCACACTGCGCGAAGCCTCGGAAGGCGTCGAAGCGGTGACCATCAATTACGGCACGTTCATCAATAATGTGATCGCTTTCTTGATTGTCGCCTGGGCCCTCTTCATCGTCATCAAAGGCATGAACAATCTGCGCAAAAAAGAAGAGGAAGCCCCCGCCGAACCCCCGGCGCCGCCAAAGCAAGAAGTGCTGCTCGAAGAAATCCGCGATTTGCTCAAAGCGCGGTAGACTCTTCAACCCCCTTGACTGGGAAGGGGTGCACACGTCAGATCATGGGTGTGCGTTCACCCATGATGTAGCGAATGGTATCGGTATAATCGAAGATAAGCGATATGCTGATCGTCACCATAAAGATGATCATGCTCACGCGGAATAGGATCGGGATATCGCCGCTCCTCACGCGACGAACGAGGTAAATCAGCAACGGTGTCCAAAGAATAACGTGCACGATGCCCATCAACCGCACGTAACCCATTTGATCATAGAGCCAGCTCATGCCCCAGAGCATGGCGATATTGGCTGCTATGATAATCACCGCATCAAGGCGCGTTGATTTTGAAAACAGCAAGATCAATGGCGGAACCGTAAGCGCAAACGACATCCAATAAAGCCAGGCCTTTTGCATGGGACCCGCAAGGATAAACATTGCTTCGTTAAACGGGATTTGATTGTCCATCGGCCCACCCCTTCGCTCAATTCACGTTGCACCTATGATACCCCGCTTCAGACAATGCGCAAAGCATCGTTTTAGCACCTTGTCCTAAAGCGGACATGGTGTAATATCTGCTCATAGCCAAAAGCGAACATCGCTATCAACGTATTTCTAGCTGAAAAGGATTTTAGTTATGCGTAAACTTTCAATTCCCGTTCTTTGCCTTACATTGACAACCGCAGCAGTGGCCGAGGAATCTCGAGAGCTAGAGGCTCATGAACACGGTGTTGGTCAACTGAATATTGCAATTGAAGGCACCAGCGTCGCCATGGAGTTTGAGGCACCAGGTGCGGACATTGTTGGATTTGAGTATGAAGCCACATCCACAGAGGACCGGGCATTGATTGATCAAGCTTTAGCGCGTTTGGCATCACCGCTTGAATTATTTGGTTTGCCAGCTGCAGCAGAATGTGTGGTGAGTGAAGCTAATGTGGCACTGAAAGGTGATGACCATAAGTCTCATGATGATGATCACCACGATGATCACTCGGAACATGAAGATCATGCCGATGAACACGCCTCTGAGGAAGAGTCACACACCGAGTTTCAGGCATCATATGTTCTCGCTTGTGCGAAGCCAGAAGCCATCAACAAAATTGAGTTTGTCTATTTTGAACAGTTCCCAAATGCGAAAGAGCTGGAACTGCAAGTAATCACTGAGCAAGGTGCTAGTGCTTATGAGGTTGAGCGCGACAATCCAACTCTGAATTTAAGTAGTTTGATGTAGAAAACGACTTCTGCAACGTTACCGAGCTCTATCCTTCACTTATCTCTGTGTTGGACTTTAGTTGGTGATGGCTGCCGTATTTTTAAACATTGGTAGACACCGAGCACTTTAAGTGTCAGGTGCCATATCCAATGCTAGTAATCGTGTCGGCTCACCGCCAATATCGATTGTCTTTGCCACTTTTGCTGTTTCGAGATTGACTTGAATGATTTTGCCTTGATGCGGCAGAGAGACATAGGCATGATCCTCAGCAACTGCGATGTCGGGCAAAATCGCTTTATCGACATGCTCGTGATACTCTTTCACGAAAGGCTCTGCGACAGTGACGGCATGCATCAATTCACCTGTATCCCCACTTCTAATATCGAGAACACCAGCCCGTGACAAAGAAAGCAAATAGGTGCCATCTGGCGACACGCCTTGGCGTATTGAGGACTCCACCGGCAAAACGGTAAACGCATAAGGTTGATGGGACGCATCAAGGCGATAAAGTTGTGGGATCGTGCCTTCTGTGAAACCCCAATAAATGCCTTGAACGCCTTTGTGAAACGCGCCAACACGCTGCTCATTCGGATAGGGAATGCGCGCTATATCTTTATTCATTTCATCGCCTTGCGTCCCCACGACCATAATGTTCTGTTGGCAAGCGAAGAACAGGCGGGCGCTCTCTTCATCTTTAATCATGCCATGCAAGACAGGACATTGTTCAAGTCGGGTAACTTCTTCACCGGTGTTGCGATTAAGGATTTGCAACATCCCCAACGCCAGATGCCCGACATAGAGGTGATCACCGCCTTCAAGATAATGGTAATGGTCAGGACCTGCGAGGTCGTAACGGCGCACATTAATCGCATCGAGACCTGTGAAGTCATCATTTTTGAAAACAACAATTTCAGCACTGCCTTCCATGAAGATCGCGTCCTGATCACCAACACTGGATACATGACCTCCTCTAACGCCACCTGGCGTATCGGCCTGTAGAGCCCGCGCAACATAGGGAGGTTTGCGAACATCACTATCGGCAAAATAACCTGTGCTGATGACCGTCGCCATGTCACGATCAGTGTTACGTCCGCGCATAGCAAACAAGTGCTCAAAATCATGGCTAAACCCAAGGCTCATGATGTAAGGCGGTGTCGATAAGCGCGTTACGACCTCACCGCTTGGCATATCGACGACAACAACTTCGCCATTGGACGCATCAGCTGTGAAGAGTCTAACAGAGGCGGAGGCCGTTTCCGCTTTGCGTTCCACCGGGCCGTGCGACATAGCTGAGAATGGCAATAGAATGAGGGCTAAGACAGGAATGAAAGCTTGTTTAAAGGTACGCAACATATTTACTCCGGTTGTGAAATGTCTGCGATAGATGTCGATGAAAATCGCTCAAGGAGGAAAGTTTCCGCTTCCTCCAAAACTGAAGAAACGCGGTCGATGAAATCATATTCAACGGAACATTTTATTTTTTCAGGTTTGACTTCTTCTGAAAACAGGTGCTCCCCCAAAGCCACATAGACGTCCGCCAGCGTTATTGCATCTGGTGACTTTGCCAGACGCCAGCCGCCTGAATGACCCTTTTCGGATTCCAGCAAGTGGGCCTCACGCAACATTCCTAAGACCCGGCGGACGACAACGGGGTTTGTGCCACTGTGTTTGGCAATATCGGCGGATGTTCGCACGGACTCAGGTTCGCTGGCCATATGACCTAATGTGTGGAGAGCAAGGGAGAGCCGACTGTTTCGTTTCATGGGCAAATCCATCAATAAAAGCGAGATAGCACTTCATGTAACTGTCACTGTTGCATATATCACGCAACAATGATAGTTACAAAATACATTGCCCACATCAATCTTCTATAATTTATCGGATTTTGTGCAGGATTAGTTACATATGATGAAAAGTGACGCGTGTCTTATACAAAGATTTTGGCATGGAAACTAATCTGCCATCAGCTATCATTGCTGTTTTCCTAATCAGCTTCATCTCGTTGATTGGCATCCTCGCGCTGTCCCTGAGTGAAAAGTTCTTGAAGAAGAGCCTTTTTCTCCTCGTCAGTCTCGCGGTTGGTGCTCTCTTCGGCGACGCCTTTATTCATCTTATTCCCCACGCACTCGAAGAATTGCCAGGTCCAATGGGAGCGCCATTTTATGTGCTTTTGGGCATCATCATCTTTTTCGCGTTGGAGAAATTTCTGCGTTGGCAACATCACCATGATATTCCCGAAAACCTTGGCACCGATCATACGATCAAGCCGGTCGGCCCGCTGATCCTTGTTGGCGATGGCCTACATAATGTTCTCGACGGGATCATAATAGGTGCGAGTTTTATGGTCAGCACCGAGGTTGGCATCGCCACAACAATTGCCATTGCTCTTCATGAAATACCGCAAGAAATAGGTGACTTTGGAATTTTACTCCACTCAGGCTACAGCAAAACCCGCGCCATTCTTTTTAATGTCGTATCAGCTTTGTTTGCTTTTCTCGGTTTGACAATTGTCTATGCGCTCTCGGATGTCGACGGAATTGTGCCTGTTATGTCGGCCATGGCTGCCGGGGGATTCATTTATATTGCCGGGTCTGACCTCGTGCCGGAACTTCATCAAAATCCGAAGACAAGTGAATCGATAGGGCAGCTTCTTGCCATGCTCTTCGGGATTGGATTGATGTTCGCCTTGCTAGGCTTTGAAGACGGGCATCACGAGCATGAGAACCATCATGACCATGATCATAGTTTTCACAGCCCTCCCTCCTCAACATTCACAACGGTGCAAAGCGTGGTAATAGACTGATGCTTTAGTCTAGTGGTGACGCAATGTCCGCCATGGGTCAGAAGCGGAAGTGAACC
Organism: Alphaproteobacteria bacterium; assembly: GCA_028280675.1. Classification (GTDB taxonomy): domain Bacteria; phylum Pseudomonadota; class Alphaproteobacteria; order SMXP01; family SMXP01; genus JANQLI01. The sequence continues at coordinate 80 of JANQLI010000162.1, read as the reverse complement.
TATGTCCGCTTTTGGGGCATGCGCTCCTGCTACCCTCGCCGAAACACACCGACGACTTCAATATGGTGCGACCACAGAAA
>JANQLI010000124.1 GCA_028280675.1 Alphaproteobacteria bacterium | reverse complement strand
AAAATCAGACACCGCCCGCAACCCGCGAATAATCACCTGCGCGCCCACATCCTCAGCAAAATGCATCAGCAGGCCTTCCATCGGCTTCACGCTTATGGTGCAGCCTTTTGGCAAGGCAAGGGCTTTACATTCCTCTTCGACCATTGCGACACGTTCTTCAAGAGAGAAAAGCGGCCCTTTGTCGCGGTTAATCGCCACACCGATAACAAGATGATCGACCAATTTGATGGCGCGGCCAATAATATCGATATGCCCGTTGGTGAGGGGATCGAATGTGCCTGGATAGAGGCCTGTGCGTTGCTGCGCCATGAACAGCCTCCTTATGCATCCTCTGCGCCAGTGTCATCCTCATCTGCACCGGCATCAACGATGTGCTCGACAGAGACAACATGCTCGCCTTCTGATGTACGGAACAGTGTCACACCTTGCGTATTCCGTCCCGCAATCCGCACATCATTAATCGGACAACGGATCAATTGGCCGCCATCGGTCACCAGCATGATTTGATCGCTTTCTTCCACAGGGAACGAGGAGACCAGCCGGCCATTCCGTTTGGTCACCGTCATCGCAATAATGCCCTTCCCACCACGCCCTGCGGTGCGGTATTCATAGGCGGATGAGCGTTTGCCATAACCGTTTTCTGACACTGTGAGGATGAACTGCTCGTAAGCGCCGAGTTCTGCATAGCGCTCCTGGCTGAGGGTCGCCTCATCCTCGCCTTCGTCCATACTGTCATCAATTTCCACATCCGCCGATTCACCACTTAAGGCCCGGCGCATGCTAGCAGCTTGCCGCAAATAGGCCCGCGCTTCAGCAGGCGTCACATCAACATGGCGCACGATCGCCATAGCAATTAATTCATCTTCGCCAAATACGGACTCCGGGTCGAGTTTAATGCCGCGCACGCCAATAGACGTCCGGCCTGTAAAGACACGGATATCCGAGACCGGAAAGCGAATAGACCGCCCCGCTGAGGTGGTCAGCAAGACGTCATCGTCTTCCGTACAAATCTGCACACCGACGATTTGGTCGCCTTCCGGCGGCTTCATGGCGATTTTACCGCCTTGATTAATCCGAATAAAATCAGAAAGCTTGTTGCGGCGGATATGCCCGCTTGCGGTCGCGAACATAATGTCGAGATTTTTCCAGCTCTCTTCATCTTCCGGCATTGGCAGGACCGTGGTGATCGTCTCACCAGGATCAAGCGGCAACAGATTGATCATGGCCTTACCGCGTGCCTGCGGCGTTGCTTGCGGCAAGCGCCATACCTTCAGGCGATAGACCATGCCAGTTGAGGAGAAGAACAGAACCGGCGTGTGGGTGTTGGCGACAAAAACGCGGCTGACGAAATCCTCATCGCGGGTGGACATGCCAGAGCGCCCTTTGCCGCCGCGGCGCTGTGGCCGGTAAATGCTCAGCGGCACCCGTTTGATATACCCCGCATGGGTGACGGTCACGACCATATCTTCTTTTTGGATTAGGTCTTCATCTTCCACTTCACCGACCGCTTCGACAAACTCAGAGCGGCGCGGTACAGCGAACTTTTCTTTCATTTCAGTCAGTTCATCTTTGATGATTTGCATGACGCGGGCGCGCGAGCGTAAAATATCGAGATAGTCTTCGATTTTTTCCCCAAGAGATTTCAGTTCATCGCCAATTTCATCGCGGCCAAGTGCGGTAAGGCGTTGCAAGCGCAAATCCAAGATTGCGCGCGCTTGTTCTTCGGAGAAACGCAGTGTGTCATCGTCCGCCATCATATGACGCGGATCGGCAATCAACGCGACAAGAGGCGCAATATCATGCGCTGGCCATGTGCGGCTGAGGAGTTCTTCCCGCGCCGCAGCCGGATTTGGCGCGCGGCGGATAAGCGCAATCACTTCATCAATATTAGCCACGGCAATGGCTAGGCCCACCAAAATGTGTGCGCGATCACGGGCTTTGTTGAGATCGAATGTTGTGCGGCGGGTGATGACTTCTTCGCGGAACTGAATGAACGCATCCAGAATATCACGGATATTCATCAACTCGGGACGGCCGCCATTCAGCGCCAACATGTTGACGCCAAAACTGCTCTGTAATTGCGAAAAGCGGTAGAGCTGATTCAAAATGATGTCAGATGGCGCATCTTTCTTCAGTTCAATTACCACCCGCATACCATGGCGGTCGGATTCATCGCGCAGATCGGAAATACCTTCGATCCGTTTATCGCGCACCAGCTCGGCGATCTTTTCGATCATCGACGCTTTGTTCACCTGATAGGGAATTTCTGTGACGATAATCGCTTCACGGTCTTTACGGATCTCTTCGATATGCACTTTCCCGCGCATCACCACAGAACCGCGCCCGGTATGAAAGGCAGACTTTGCACCGGCACGCCCCAAAATCAAACCACCGGTTGGAAAGTCCGGACCCGGAATAATGTCATTTAAGGCATCAAGACTGATTTGCGGATCATCAATAATCGCATGACAGCCATCGACAACCTCCCCAAGGTTATGGGGGGGAATGTTGGTCGCCATGCCAACGGCAATCCCGCCTGCGCCATTGACCAACAGGTTTGGAAACCGCGCAGGCAGCACACGCGGCTCGGATTCAGACTCATCATAGTTCGGCTGAAAATCAACCGTATCTTTTTCAATGTCCTCAAGAAGCGCATGCGCCGGTTTGCCCATGCGAATTTCGGTGTACCGCATCGCGGCTGGAGGGTCGCCATCCACGGAGCCAAAGTTCCCCTGCCCATCCAGCAACGGCAAGCCCATCGAGAAATCTTGCGTCAAACGGACCAGTGCATCATAGAGCGCCTGATCCCCATGAGGGTGATACTTACCGATGACATCGCCGACGACACGGGCGGACTTACGATAGGGCTTATCGGAGTCATAGCCGCTTTTGTGCATGGAATAGAGAATGCGGCGGTGCACAGGCTTGAGCCCGTCGCGCACATCGGGCAAGGCGCGGCTGACGATCACACTCATGGCGTAATCGAGATAGGAGGTCTTTAATTCATCTTCGATGGATATGGGGGCAATGTCACCGCCATCATCGGGCGGCATGCCATCGTCATCGATGGGCGGTGTTTCTGGTGTATCTGACACGTGTTCTTGACGTCCTACTCTGTCAGCAAAGGCTGGCTATTCTTCGCGGATCGCGCATAGAAAAAACCCAAGGACAGCTCTCGGGATGATCCGGGGATTTTCCGGTCGAGCCCCATGGGTTTTCATCTTACGAATCCATGTAAGAAACTAGCATTTCTGCCATTCAGCCGCAACATTTTGCGGCCAAAATCAGGCTCTTTTAGAATGGAATTTCGTCATCTAATTCAGCACCTTGGAAGCTATCTGGCGCACCGCCGCTTGCCCCAAAGGAATCGGAACTGCCCGCGCCCATGCCGCCGCTGTTTCGGCTGTCCAGCATGGTCAGCGAGGAATTGAACCCTTGCAGCACGACCTCGGTCGTATAGCGATCCTGACCGTCCTTATCCTGCCATTTGCGAGTCTGTAACTGTCCCTCAAGATAGACTTTCGACCCCTTCTTGAGGTATTGCTCGACGATCCGGCAAAGACCTTCGTTGAAGATCACCACACGATGCCATTCGGTCTTTTCGCGGCGTTCACCGGTATTGCGATCCTTCCAGCTTTCTGAAGTCGCCACGCGCAAGTTTGCGATGGGCCGCCCATCTTGCGTATTACGGATTTCCGGGTCGGCCCCGAGATTACCCACCAAAATGACTTTATTGACGCTGCCCGCCATGTTTTTTCTCCACTCAAAACGCTCAAAAAGAGCCAAATCTAGGGCGACATTAACCTTTCAGGGATGGTCCGGCTAGACGCGTGGCGGACTTATCCACAGACTTTTTGTTCTATTTTTGTTCTATATGACTCTGTGAAAAAATGCTAGTCTTTTTATGTTGTTGATTCCATTTCATCACGACAGGCTTCAGGTTTGTTCGCCATCGGGGCTTATGCGGAACATTATCATCCCGGTGACCACGGCGAGCGGACCATATTAACCTATTGGCCTGAAGCAAAAAAAATGATTTATCGGGATCCAGACCCCATAAGAATGGCGGAAGCCACAAACATCGTCAGTTATCGTAAAGGCCCAAACCTGTGTCCCAGAAAACCATTCACGTCCGCGGCGCACGTGAACACAATTTACAGAATATTGATGTCGAAATTCCACGCGACAAACTGGTTGTGGTCACAGGGCTTTCAGGGTCAGGGAAATCCTCTCTCGCTTTTGACACGATTTATGCGGAAGGTCAGCGGCGCTATGTCGAAAGCCTGTCGGCCTATGCGCGGCAGTTTTTAGAATTGATGCAAAAGCCGGATGTGGACCAAATTGAAGGTCTCTCGCCGGCCATTTCCATTGAACAAAAAACAACCTCGCGCAATCCACGGTCCACGGTCGGCACCGTGACGGAAATCTACGACTATATGCGCCTCTTGTTTGCGCGGATTGGCGTGCCCTACTCTCCGGCCACCGGCCTTCCCATTGAAAGTCAAACGGTCAGCCAAATGGTAGACCGGGTGATGCTATTACCGGACCGTACGCGGCTTTATTTGCTGGCCCCAATCGTGCGCGGCCGCAAAGGCGAATACCGCAAAGAGTTTGCCGAGCTTGCCAAACGCGGGTTCCAGCGCGTGAAAATCGATGGCGCATTTTATGAGCTGGATGATGTGCCTGCATTAAATAAAAAACTCAAACACGACATTGATGTTGTGGTGGATCGTCTTGTGGTGCGCGAGGGACTGGCGCAGCGCCTTGCCGATTCCATCGAAACCGCCCTTGACCTCACGGATGGCATTGCCGTGGTTGAGCTTGCAGACAGTAGCAAAACCGGCGATCCAGAGCGCCATATTTTTTCGGCTAAATTTGCCTGTCCTGTGTCTGGCTTCACTATCGATGAAATCGAACCGCGTCTTTTCTCGT
>JANQLI010000380.1 GCA_028280675.1 Alphaproteobacteria bacterium | reverse complement strand
GCTCCGCCTCGCCGACTATATCACCGTCGATACGGAATTTATGCGGGACAAGACCTATTGGTCGAAACTCTGCTTGATTCAAGTGGCTGGGCCCGATGCGGTGGCCATCATCGATCCCATAGCGGAAGGGATCGACCTCAAACCCTTTTACGATCTCCTGGCTGACCCACATGTCGTCAAGGTGTTTCACGCCTGCCGCCAAGATCTGGAGATTTTTTATCATGAAGGCGGCGTCATCCCGACGCCCCTGTTTGACAGTCAGATTGCCGCCATGGCCTGTGGCTTTGCGGATAGTGTTGGCTATGAAACCCTCGTGAATAAGCTTGCCCGCAAGACCCTCGATAAATCCTCGCGCTTTTCCGATTGGAGCAAGCGCCCCCTCACCGATCGGCAACTGTCCTATGCGGCGGCTGACGTGACACATTTACGGGTGATCTATGAAGCGCTGAAGAAAAAGCTGGCCGATCAGGGCCGTGAGGAATGGCTGGCTGAGGAAATGGAAACGCTCGCCAATCCAGCAACCTATGATCTGCATCCGGAAGACGCCTGGACACGGCTTAAATTACGGAGCAATGTCCGGCGCAATTTGGGCGTTCTCATCGAAGTGGCCGCGTGGCGCGAGCGGCAAGCGCAAGACCGCGACCTGCCGCGCAATCGCATTATGAAAGACGATGTGATCTACGAGATTGTGGCGCAAAAACCAAAATCGCTTGAGGCCATCGAAAATATGCGCTTCGTGCAGAAAGGCCTCTCGAAACAACCGGGCGCGGCCGGTCTGATTGAGGCCATTCAGCGGGGAGATGCAATCCCGAAAGAAAACCTTCCCCAGCTCGCGCCGCCTTCATCCGCCACGACCAAAGGCAATGGATCGCTTGTGGATCTTCTCAAGGTGCTTCTCAAACGGAGCAGCGAAACACATGGAGTCGCGCAAAAATTGATTGCGAATGTCAGCGATCTTGAAAAGATTGCGCTTGATGACAAAGCCGATGTCCCGGCCCTCCATGGCTGGCGCTACGAGGTGTTCGGCGCACAAGCCCTCAATCTAAAGAATGGGCGAGTTGCGTTGGCCATGCGGCGCGGTAAATTAGAAATTGTCGATCTGGAAAGTGACTAATGCCTGAAAAAGAACCGTCTTATGCATTAGGTTATGGCAAGGGGTCTGTCGGTTGGATGGCCTCACGCCATGTTGGGCATCAGGGGGCTTTCTTTGCGCAACATCTCAAGGCAGGTATGCATTTGCTGGATTGCGGGTGCGGTCCAGGCACGCTTACTTGCGGATTTGCAGAGATTATCGCTCCTGGTCCCGTCACGGCAATTGATATTGAACCGAGTCAGGTCGCAACCACCGCGGCGCGCGCAAAAGATTTAGGGCTCGCAAATGTGACTTGCCGCACAGCCAGTATATACGACCTCCCCTTTGACGATAACAGTTTCGACGCCGTATTTGTCAGCGCGGTCCTTGGGAATATTGCAAAACCGTATGATGCCGTGAAAGAGATTTACCGCGTCTTGAAACCCGGCGGTGTTGCGGGAATACGTGAGTTCGATCACGCCGCGAATATGATGTATCCGACCAATCCTATCTTCGCGAGAAGTATTGAGCTCTATCTTGAAATGCGTCGTCACAGTGGGAACGCCGAAAATTTCGGCCGCGAGGTGAAAAGCGCAATGCATCAGGCAGGTTTTCACAACATTGACGCAAAAGGGGTTTACGAAAGCTACGCAAGCGAGACAGATGTGCACGCCTACGCCGAGGGCATTATCGCCATCTTCGAAGAAATGTTCGGTGTGAACGCCATCGCGAACGGTCTGACCACGCAAGATGAATACGATGCAATGATCAAAGCCTGGCGCGACTGGCCAAACGATCCCGGCGCCTTTTTCACCACTGCCTGGGTTGAAGCGCTCGGCTGGAAATAAACTTACAAATTATAATTTCCATAAAGATGCATATAGCAAAACCATGTGTGGTATTGCTTGCAGATGACGGTATTCCCTCTTTACACTGATCCATCATAGAAGAGAGGAAATGTCATGTCTGAGAATTTATCACGCCGCCACATCATGGCGGCCACTGGCGCAGTTGGTACACTTGGCGCAAGTGCGCTATTTGGGAGCGCATCAGACGCGCAAGCATCCAGCCATCAATCACAAACTGTTAGCGTGCCCAAAAATGGCTATCAATATGACCGCGCGCCTTTGCGTTCAGACATGATCACTGTGACAGCCGTGCAAACACGCGTGAATGCGGTTGACGGAACAAATCCGGCTCCCGGCATGAAACGCAATCTTGATCTGATGAAAGAGTTCATCGACAAAGCGCAATATTACAATGGGCGTAAAGATCTGTTGTGCTTTCATGAATTTCCCATCACGGGGTGGGACATGTGGGATCGCAAAGAGGTCGAACGCCTTTGCATTGAAGTGCCAGGCCCTGAAACGGAAGAGATCAGCAAGAAAGCGATTGAGCATAAGTGTTACATTAAGTTCGGTGCCTATGTGCGCGATCCCGATTGGCCGGGACATATTCTTTCTGTCACCTCCCTCATTGGTCCAGATGGCGAAGTTGTTGCGCGTGATTGGAAAGCGCGAAATGTCAAAGGCGTGTTCCCTACATTCGAACTCTTTACCACAACTGTCTACAACGTGCTTGAGCAATATATTGAAATGTATGGTGAGGACGCCGTTATTCCCGTACATAAAACGGATATTGGCAATATTTGCATGTCGTCTACACAATTGGAGCCAGAACTTATTCGGGCAATGGCGCTGAAAGGCGCAGAATTGATTCTCAGAACGGCATCGGGGGGCTTCAGACCATTCGATATGCAAGCGACATCTGCCTATAACAAAGTCTATACGGTGATCGTCAATAATGCGGCATCACCGGATAATCCAAACTTTTTCCCGGATGCGTTTGGCGGCGCCGGTGGATCTGCGATTTATGGCCCGAACGGAGAGATCTTGGCGGAGGCCGATTCAAAATGGGAACAAGGTGTTACGGCGCGTATCCCGATCGAGTCCTACCGTAAGCGTCATCGCATTCCGGATGTGCATATTGATCTCTATCGGCCCATCTTTGATGCATATGAACCGCGTTTTGCGCCCAATCTCTTTACAGAGTACACACCAACGGATTTATTAGATGCCAAACGCTATTTAGATGAGAAAAACAGGTGGAAGTAATCGGTGTTATGAAAGCTGATAAAAGCGCTTTCTATTAACGCTAGATCACTTTCAATGCCGGTTGCAATTTCAGCTTCTTGGCCAGCACGCTCAAACGGCTCATGATCGATTCGCCGACAAGCTTTTCATAATGCGCTGGTACGCTTAGAACCAGGTGTTGCTGATCCACCTTCAATGAAACTTGCGGCAAAATCCCAACCACGCCACTCGCAAGCTTGGTGCCAAGGCGCAATGTAAGACCGACGAGCGCGGCTTTCCTTGCCGCATTTTTATCAATCAAATGAAAAATGTCTTTTTGCCTCATGGGCGCTTTGGCTTCATAGCGGTAATAAACGGCTGTGGCCAATTGGACGCGTTGCTTATGATCAACACCTGCTACGGGACCATAAAGAATTTCACGGAATGCACTGGAGCCACGATGTTCCGGATGCGCCCGCCAGCCAATATCAGAAAGCCAGCATGCCGCTTCCCGCAAGCGTTTTTCAAAATCGGTCTCGCCACCATTAACGGTTTTAGCAATCGGCGCACTAAAAGACATCAGCTCTTTTGCAATGCGAGTCTCAAAACTCATGCGCCGCGCTAACCCTTCACAAGACCGCAACAACGCATCCCGTTCTTTCACCTTGGCAGGCAGACCATCGAAGAGAAGTCCTTCACGGATACCCGATGCAGAAATGATAATTTTTTTCACATTGGTTTTCGCGATCAAACATTCAAGTACCATAGCGCCATAAGGCATGCTGTCCAGGCGATAAGAGGGAATTTCGGGAATGGACTCAAGCGCCTTCATCGATTGCTTTGAGATCAGTTT
>JANQLI010000331.1 GCA_028280675.1 Alphaproteobacteria bacterium | reverse complement strand
GTCTGTGAAGCGCGCTGCTCCCAAGACCGTATCGACCTTATTCCGTGCGAATTGGTGCTCAAGGATTTCGACCTCATGATCGAGGGTCTTATTGAGGCGCACCAACAAATCTTCCGCTGAGATGTCCTGTTTGACGCGATAAGATCGGCCATAGAATCCCCGCTCCCGCCAACCAGAGAGATTCAGGACGGTCTCACGCATGGTTTTGCTTGGGATGGTTCCTGTATGCACACAAACACCGCCGACCTTGTGGCCCTTTTCCACAAGCAGCACAGATTTATGGAGTTTCGCAGCCTGAATCGCTGCGCGGCGGCCCGCAGGCCCGCTTCCAATCACAATCAAATCATAGTGCTTCATGGTTTCCCCCCGGCATCCAAGTCTTAACAGGACGTATAAGCGAGAGAATGTAGCAAGTGTCCCTCTCTATTTGATTAATGCGTTGGACGCCCTCGCACCAATGCGCGGTTGAGGACAAAACCGCAATCCCCAGGTCCAGGCAGCTTGTGTACCGTCTCACAAAACTTAAGAGGACCACCTTCGTGTCAGATACATTTGTTTCGAGTCCCATGCGGGATAATTGGTATCAATCGAGCTCATTTTATGGCTCAAGCTTCGCGCTAATCACGTCCGTTAATGAAGACGGCATCACCAGTATTGGGCCTTACCAGCTCAGCTTCCCTTTTGAGGTCATCAATGAGCGCTCTTGGATGGTGGTCAGCCGTCCGGGATCAAACACAGCGACCAATGTGAAACGCACTCACAAATGTGCATTGAATTTTATCGAATATGACAAAGACAAAATTCAAACCATTTTAGAATTCGGCTTCCCTGGTCAGACCCCTGCAGAGAAAGACGCATACAATACCTTCGACCTGATCGACAGCCCTACAGAAGGACGCGCATCGAATACGATCTATCCAAAGATCATGAAGGATGCGTTTCAAGTGTTCGAATGCACATTGGACGTAAAACGCATTGAAGAGAATCCCATTTTGCGGGATTCTTCTTCGGCGCACCTTCTCCTCAATATCGACAACATATTGGTCAAGGAGGAATGGGTTCCTTACATCGACGGCACAGGGGATAAAATGCCCAGTGTCCCCATGACATACGGTTTTCGCGGCGCTAGCACCTTTTGGTTTGGAGATGTCAATCCGGCTTACAAACTGCCGATTCCAGACAAAGGCGCAAAAGACGATGTGGTCTATTACGAAGCCAATCGTTTAGATGACGAGGTAAAGTTCACCCGTGAAGCCTGTAAAGAACTGACGGGTATTCCACCCACATTTTTGCGCCAAGCCTTGATGGGAATCCTTGGGGTCGCGAAAGAGCAAGGCCTCACGAAAATCGACCGTGACTTTGTTGTTGAACTCAATAAGCAGATGAACGGCTAATTGGATAAGTATTGTCGAGAAACATGGGGACGGCTTTATGTCAAATTGCCAATCAAGCTCCAGGCATTGCCATCCGGCGCGGTGAAGCAAATGGCCGGGTGTCCAAGCTCATTCTCCATTACATCCGTGACATTGGCCGCACCGCCATCAAGAACACGTTTGTGATACTCGTCAATGTCACGCACTTGATAGGTAAAGAGCGACATACCCAAAGCGCCAGGGCTGCATTTATCATATACATCAGGCATCTCGGCATCCCCAGCCATACGAACGATTTTAAGGCGGCCTGCCCGATGCTTTGAAATTTCAAGAGAAGACCGTGGGTCATCGAAATCATGAATGTGATAAATCTCATGATCATCAAGACCAAAAGCTTCCTTATTCCCCGAATAACATGTCGGCTTTCCACCAAGCGTGTGTTCTTTCTGTTTTAATAATCCCAAACATTCATCATAGAAACGCATGGTGCCAATATCATCGGACCGGATCAGAATCCCATGGTGCGTGAACTCACTGGTTTTTAAGAAACTCGCCGGATCAATTGTGCCGTACCCTAGCTTTTCGTAATTGTAGCGCTCGAACAAAGCAAGACGCTGATAGGGATGCAACGCCAATCCTTCTCGAACCCCAATCGGCGGATCATAAAAAGGCTGGCCTTTGTCCATGGCATAAACTTGCAGCCAATGGGGCTCCATGATGTTCCATGGGTCGCCAGCATTCTGGGCGTCTTCGACGTGATTGAGGATATTGAGAATATTGCTTGTGAGCATCACCGCCCAACGCCCGCCATCAAGACGCAAATTGGTTGTGATCCCAATCCCCATATTGCGTGGCTTTTCCCAGTGCATCAAACGAATGAAACTGTGATCTGAATCAAGGTGCTGCAATTGCACAGATTTCAATGCGGAATCGACGTTATAGAGCGTGTGCGCTTTATCCGCAGAGAGTTCGCCCTGATCGCAAATCTTATAGCCAAATTGTCCCCAAAATCGGATCGCTTCAATGAGGTCAGGCACACCAATGCAGGTTTCGTAAAGACCAGCAATTTCTTTTGCGTCAGACATTTTCTTATCCTTCATTTATTGGCGAACTGTCACACGAAGAAAGTCTAGCAAAGACAATGAAAACCGCCTAGTCTTGATCGGATGTCATAGAAGAGCGGGTCCACCAAATGCAAATCTCTATTGAGGAATATCTGGCATTGATCGAAAATAATGCGGTGACACTGATTGATGTCCGTGAGCCGCATGAATTTGCGCAAGACAACATTGACGGCGCGCAAAACATCCCGCTCAGCGAACTTACAAATAACCTTGATGACATGGATAGTGATACGCCAATCATCCTCGTATGCTTGTCCGGAAAGCGCAGCTTACAAGCAGCGACATTCTTAAAAAGTGCAGGATTTGCGAATGTGCGTAGCTTGACGGGCGGTATGCTCGCATGGAACCAATCACAATAATCACGCAGGACACTTTTTTATGAGTCAACAACACCCCACCTTAAGCTATCCCCAGCCCGGTTATGCGTGGTACATGGTTGTCCTTCTACTGATTGCTTATATTTTTTCCTTTCTAGACCGCACGATTCTTGGGCTTCTTGTCGAGCCGATCAAAACAGACCTTGGACTGAGCGATACACAAATCGGTCTTTTATTAGGACCGGCATTTGGCCTTTTTTACGCCACGATGGGTTTGCCTCTCGGGTGGCTCGCGGACCGGCAACGGCGGACATGGATCATCGGCATTGGCTGCGCCCTTTGGTCGTTTGCAACGGCCATGTCAGGTATTGCGCGCAGCTTTTTGCATCTCTTCACCGCGCGTATGGCTGTTGGTGTCGGCGAAGCAACTCTCAGCCCTTGCGCCATGACCATGATCACGGATTCCTTTCCACGCGAAAAACGCGCACTTCCCGTGGCGATTTACTCAACAGCCATGTCTTTTGGGATGGCGATCGCATTTCTTGGCGGCGCGACTATCATTGCTTGGGCGAACAGCGTCGGAACAATCGATGGCGGCATCTTGGGTGAGTTAAATGGCTGGCGCCTCACCTTTATCATCGTCGGTGTGCCCGGTCTTATTCTCGCGCCAATGCTCTTTTTCTTACGCGAACCGCATCGGATGGAACAGGGCGGAAAAATTAATAAAGAAGATGCAAGCATCAAGAAAACTTTTGGTTACGTGAAAAATAATCTTGGCACATTGAGTTGCTTTATAACCATTTTTTGTTTGATGACGATCTTAGGGTATTCTCATTTCTGGAACGCAGCCCTGTTTGGACGGACATGGGGATGGAGCCCGGCGGAGTTCGGCTTTGCATCCGGCTTGCTTTATCTGTTTTTTGGGCCAGTTACCGTGAGCGTCAGTGGCTGGGTTGTTCAGAAAATGCAGGGCGAAGGCCGCCATGATGCGCCGCTCCTGATTCCTGCGTATGGCGCCGTGGTGAGCACGATCGGCAGTATTCTTTTTCCTCTCATGCCGAGCGCGCCTCTTGCCCTCGCCTGTTTAGCCATCGCGCTTGTGGGGCTTGCGATGTCAACATCGACCGGCGTTCTCGCCCTCATGAACATCACGCCTGCAGCCATACGCGGACAGGTGGTTGCCGTGTATTATATGGCGATTTCAGTAGCAGGATTAATGCTTGGCCCATCATCGGTCGGTGTGATGAATGACTTTGTGTTTGGCACCGAAAATCTTCGTTACAGTATGGCCGTATTGCCAGTGATCTTTGGCATTCCCACATGCCTTTTGATTCCACTCACTATGAAACTGTATCGTCGCGAGCTCGACGCGCAAAACGAAGCTGAAGCGGTTCCTCAGCCAGCAGAGTAAAACGGTGATTTATGCTTTCATGCCCTCAACGATTGACATCGTGGATGGTTGTGCCGTTGGAATGATACGTGTAAGCCGCAAGCCTGCATCAGTAAAAATCTGACGGAAATCTTCTTCTGTCCTCTCGCGCCCTTCCAGCAGGGTCATCATGCCTACATCCATGCCTTTGTTGGAATCGGGATCATTGCCTAGCTGGATAACCGCATCCACCACAAGCACTTTACTGTGCGACGTCATGGCCGCTGCCACATTTTTTAAAATGCGCACCGCATTATCATCGTGCCAGTCATGTAAAATCCGTTTGAGGGTGTAAATATCCGCACGCGCAGGAATATACGCGAAAAAGTCCCCCGCAATCAATTCGCACTGATCAATAACCCCCGCTGCATGTAAAAAGGACGGATCTGCGAGCACAGACTCTTGCTCAAACAAAAATCCTTTCAGATGCGCATTGGCGAGAAGAATTTGTGCGAGGAACCCGCCACGTCCTCCCGCCACATCCATGACACGTGTCACACCGCTAAAATCATACGCCTTAACGGCACATATGTTTTCACGGTCGGATGACCCCGCCATCGCTGCGTCAAAAGCTGCGCCGACATCGGGGTGGGTTTGGAGATACTCAAAAAAAGGCGCGCCATAAACGAGATCAAACGCAGGTTCACCCGTTCGCACTGTCTGAGGCATCTCCTGGTAAGAGCGCCACATTACATCTTGCCAGCGGCAACGCACCACATCCCGCAACGATCCCTCTACATCACTGCATAACGGCTCAGACGTGTCTGTTTGGTGCCAAAGCCCATGTGCGTCTTGCCGAAAAACGCCATCGGCAGCCAAAAACCGCATCACACGAAAAAGGTTTTGTGCATGCGCCCCAGTGAGTGCGGCCAGCTCATCGCTTGTTTTTGGGCCTGTCGCCACATGATCAGCAACACCAAGCTCCGCCACGATGCCGAGGCAACGGGCCAGCATAGGTCCCCCATAGATCTGCATGAGTTTGGCGCGCGGATCCATCACGCCCTCTCGACCGCAGCAATAAGAGCAACCTTCTCGGCACGGGACAAAGCTTTGATGGCCATTTCACGTTTTGACGCGTGACGGCGATCCGGCTGATCTTCTGTGTAGACGACTTTGACAGGACGCCGTGTTTGCGTGTATTTGGCCCCATCCCCGTCATTATGTGCTTGGACACGCCGCGCAAGATCATTGGTGATCCCTGTATAGAGCGTGTCATCAGCACATTTTAAAATATAGACGGTCCAGATCAGACACTCTCCTGACAGCTATGTTTCGCTTATCGAAGACCCAAAGGCATGACGGCGTTTCAAGACATCGCCCCATTTCTCCATCACCTGATCCATCGTACCTGGTGCGCCTTGGTCAAAAAGGGTGCGGTTCAGCTCGGCAAATGTATCTGGGCCCCCTTCTTCTGGCAGTTGCTTGGTCGCGTCAATCACTATTTTGCTGGTCATGGGAGGGTTCTTCAGACTTGGGTCCAAAGGCATCCCACGCAAGGAATCATAAATCTTACTTGCCGTCGCAATTTGCCAACGGGACGCCAGGGCGAGCATGATGTCATTCATGTTCATGACGTCCATATCTTTATCAACGACAATGACAACCTTCGCAATGGGCACGATTTTGGCAACCTTTTCTCCAGCGGCGAGACCTTGACCCGCTTCTGTCTTGTCGATGCTCATAAAATAGACGCCCGCATGTTCTGTAGGGTTATATAGCTCCACCAATTCCGGAATAAGACGTTTAAAGCCAACTTGTGTGAGAGCCGCTTCGGGCGCTTCCAGATAACCAGGCGTCACACCGGTAAAGTTGTTGAGGAACCATGGGTCTTTGCGGTGAGTCACCGTATCCACAATCATCCAGAAATTTTCGTCTTTTTCCGGACCCAAATAGCCATACATTTCACCATACGGCCCTTCAGGCTTCATGGATTCAAGTTGCACGCGCCCTTCAATGACAAATTCTGCGTGGGCTGGAATGGTGAATTCGCCATCTTCTGTTTGTGTGACTTCTAACGCTTTGCCGCGCACGCCGCCAGCCACAGCCAACTCATCAATAGGTTTGATTGGCCCAAAACGTTGTGGAATACGCGTGGAACTGACAAGCCACGTCATTGGGTCTTGACCCAAGACCAATGTCACCGGCGCTTCTTTTTCACCACGCTCTTTAGCCGCCATCAGCATTTTCCAGCCGGTTTGGTTGGCTTCTGGGTTGACCCCAATTTCCCGTGGCCCGCGCAATTGACAACGATAAGTGCCAAAATTCACACCCATATCAGGGTCTTTGGTGAACAAGGCTGGCGTATTGATATAGCGCCCCACATCTGAAGGATTAGATTTGATAAAGGCAAATTTCGTGAGATCAATCTCATCGCCTTTGAGAATGACTTCTTTACAAGGAGCCGACTCTTTGGCGACAGGAACCGGAGGAATTTCAGGGTAAGCGCCTTTATTCGCGATAATAATCTCTTTGAGATGGGCAATGGTTTTTCGGTATGTCGCCGGACCATCATGGGGCACGGGTTCAAGACCAAAGGTCAGGGGCTCAATATCCCAATGCCCATTGTGGTTGATCACCAGAGGACCTTTAATCCATTCCCCATCCATTTTGATTTCTTCGATGATGAGGCCGGGAGCTTCGCGCCAACCAAATTCATCGATCAACTTATAGATCACCGCTGTGATTTCATAAGCGTCCTGATCCATACGCTCAAAACGCAACATATAGCCCCGCTTTTCCATATAGAGGACATGATCCCGGAATGAGTCAAAGGGCACTTGAGAGGCCGCGTCTGGAATCTGTGATTGTGCCGCGATAGGTGTCGGTGCTGGTGCAACGTCCGATCCATAATCTTGCGCGCGGGCTTTTTCAACGGCTGCTAATGCGACGCCTGTCGCAGCGCTGGTGGCAAGAAAATTGCGCCGCGAGAACGCGTGTTTCGCTTCTAAGCTGCTTGATTTATCAGACACTTTTTTGGTCACGTTTCTCTCCCTTAACTCTCAGTCCTGACAGGATATATTTTCTATAATATACGCCTGATCTAGTTGCAAAGATCAGCGATGATCACTGGCGCGTCCATTCCTCGGGGCGCGCGCCCTTAAGCACTACCATCTCCATAGCCTGCATGGAATTTCGCAAGGACTTCAGCCGTTTCTGTTCATACCGCCGACCTGCTATGAGGCATTACTCATCAGTAATGCTCTCTGAGACATTGGATGCCTTCAGCTCCACATCGATGTCTTTCATCAGGTTACGCGGATCATCATCTTTATACACGTCGAGACGTTTGCTCGACGGCATTTGCGGAAAATGATTGTTGGTGATGTCTAAGTCAGCCGTTTCACCATCAGGGTCAATTTGAATCGAGTCGATCATCTGCTCCGTGATAATGAGTTTTTTTACTTCGCGATGATTGCGGCGCCATATCTCGGCTGGCATTTTGAGCCGTTCAATTGTGCCATCGAGAAAGATGATTTCGAGAGTCACTGGGCTAACGAGACCACCATGATTTGTGAGGTCAACCACATAAAAATGATCTTCTTGTTGCAGGATGTCTTGTTCCCACTCTTCCAGACCGTCTAAAAGCTCTTGATATTCATTGCGGTCTTTGTTGGATACCGTGAACGCATCATTTTCGTTATAGAAGTCTTTCAGTTCTGGAAAACGGTCCACGCGATACGTCACGCCTTTATTGCGCCGTTGCGTTAAAGGGATACGGGAATCCTGGTCTTCCTCACGCTCTTTGGCAAATTCAACATCTGGGTTTTTGCTATCCAGCGCATAACGGGTCAGGTCAGTTATGCCAATATCCACGTGATCGGTGGAATAGAACCATCCACGCCAAAACCAATCAAGATCGACGCCAGACGCATCTTCCATGGTGCGGAAAAAGTCAGATGGATTGGGCCGCTTAAACGCCCAACGTTGCGCATATTCCTGAAAAGCAAAGTCGAACAGCTCACGCCCCAAAACACCTTCGCGTAACACAATGAGCGCCGTTGTGACTTTATCATACGCGTTTGCGCCAAGACCGATCACCGCATCCGGTTGGGTCATGATGGTGGTTTGCGCATCCCCCAGCATGTAATCCGCGATCAGGTCCACTGGCCCAGACCAGGAAGGATATGCCTCTTCCCATTCCACTTCAGCCAGATACGACACGAAGGAATTCAGACCTTCATCCATCCACCCCCAGCGGCGCTCATTTGAATTGATGATCATGGGAAAATAATTGTGCCCCGTCTCGTGAATGATCACACCAATCAGATTGTATTTTTCTTTCCGGGAATATGTTCTGACGCCCTCCTCATTCGGCTCGTCCGGCCGGGGGCTGTTAAAAGAAATCATCGGATATTCCATACCAAGTTCACTTGGGCTGTTGACAGCCTGTGCGACCGGATAGGGATAAGGGATGGTAAAGCGGGAAAACACCTCTAGCGTATGAATGATTGCATGGGTGGAATAACGGCCCCACAGTGGGTTGCCTTCTTTGGGGTAAAACGACATGGCCATGACGATATGGCCATCTTCCATCGCAACGCCTTGCGCATCCCAAAGAAACTTACGTGAGCTGCCAAAAGCAAAATCACGAACATTCGTGGCTTTGAATCGCCATGTGTTGGTCTCAGACGAAGCCGCGCTTTCATTTGCAATGGCTTCCTCTTCAGTAATGATCAGAACGGGTCTATCGGCGGTGCGCGCCTCCTCTAAGCGCTCCTGCTGCGCCTGGGTCAGCACATCATCGGGATTTTGCAGCTCGCCTGTCGCAGCGACCACATGATCCGCAGGCACAGTAATCGCAACGTCGAAATCGCCGAACTCAAGAGCATACTCGCCCGCCCCCAGAAAAGGTTGAAGGACCCATCCATCATGATCCGTATAGGCCGCCATGCGCGGATACCACTGCGACATGGTGTAGATGTAATTGTCTTCCTTGTCGAAATACTCGTAACCACCACGGCTGCCTTGTGCTTTGATGTCGGGAATAGCGTAATCCCACGTGACAGTAAATTCAAAGCGTTGGCCGGATTCGAGAGCTTGCGGCAAATCAATGCGCATATGCGTATCGACAACCGTGTAATTCAGCTTATCGCCCGACTTAGCGGTGATACTCTTGATACGAAATCCGCCCTCAAACTGACGTGCATCTTCTTTACGCACTTGCCGATAGGAAATGCCCTTCTCATCCGTAAAACTGGCACTCAAATTTCCTTTTGACTCTGGTTGAAATAAATTCTGGTCCATTTGCATCCAGAGATAACGCAATTGATCTGGTGAGTTGTTCGTATAGGTAATAGTCTCCGTGCCGCTCAGGCGTTGCTTGGCATCGTCCAATACCGCCTCAATGACGTAATCAACCTTTTGCTGCCAGTATTCAGGGCCGGGCGCACCGGATGCATTGCGTTTCTCGGATGGCGTCGGCCACACTTCATCCAGTTGGCGAAAACGATCTTCAAAGTCACCTTTGGTCTGCTGCACCGAATGTGCAGCGGCCATTAGAGGCGCGATCAAGAGGCATAGGAAGAGAACGAAACCACGCATGGATGAATCCTTCGCATAAAATAAAAGTGGGGCGAATGATCGCCCCACTTCAGAAAAATTACCAGCAGTTTTGTTGCTTATTTCGGCCCAACGTTAAGGGATGAAATATCCATCACATAGGTATAAAGATCGCTCATAAACCGGTTGCCGGTGCTCCGTGTGAACAACATTTTTGTGCCATCTGGAGAGACTGATGGGAAACCGTCAAAGCTGTCATTATAGGTCAAACGGAGCGGCGGTTTGTCAGAGTTTAAGTACCCTAAGAACACCTCCCAATTGCGCGTGCCATCGATTGAGCGCACAAACACATAGTGCTCGCCATCGGGCGTTGGATATGGCGCCCAATTCATCCGCCGATCGAATGTTTGCTGGATACGCGCACCCGTGAACACATCAATGGTGTAGACGGTCATCGGCGTTTCACCCCGTTTCCCTTCCGCCTCGGTCGGCCACGCCCGTGTGGTAATGGTGCGGTTGTCAGGAAGGAAGAATGGCGCCCCTTCTTGCTCAAGCGGTGTGAACGTCAATTGGCGCTCTTCTGTGCCGTCGGATTTCATGATCCAAAGATCCATCTCACCATTGATTTGACGGCCAAAGACAATCCATTCGCCATCTGGCGAGACAGACACTTCCGCTTCATACCATTCATTGTCTGTGAGACGTTGAATGTTGCCGCCTTCAAGGTCTGAGATATAGAGCTCTGCCCCTTGCGGGTAATCTTGGCTGTCTGACCAATTACCCACAGGCATATCCAGATTGTCTTTGGTTGAGGTCCAAACAAGGCGCTTCTGATCAGGGAAGTAATAAGAGCACGCATCCTGACCCGTATCATTGATGCGAGTCATATTTTTACCGTCTTCGGTAAAGGTATAGGTCAACGCCCCACCTGCGGCACGCTCATGGGCGGCAGCCTTGGCCTCGGGATCTTGCGTTTGCGCAATAATGTGATAGCTGTCCGGCGCATAATAAGCTTCAGCCGTTTCCGGGATATTCGGAATTCTGTAAATCGGCAATTCATCCGGGTGAACGCTTTCAAAAACGATCTCGGACTCAATTTTTGGTGTATCGCTCATCGCCATCAGACCAATACTGGCTGTCAGTGCGAGGACAGATGTCAGAGCTTTTGTAATGCGAGTTGTTGGTGTTTTCATGTACACAACCTCCCCCTCTCCTTGGTATAAGTAAATTTTGTTATAAACTGCATATAGCGAGTTTAGACGGATGAGACGGCGGATCAATGCGGAATGGTTCACATCTTGAAATCGGGTTCACTCTGCAAACCAATATCCGCACACGCAATCGCTGAACCTAGATCCATTTTTTACGCCACCAAGCGACAAACCCAGTGATACAGAGCAAAATAGCGATTCCGGCAGCAATATCGTTCACCCAGACAAAGGTTGAATGGATCATCAGCCCGGTATGAAGATCGAGCATAAAGTTGAAGAACGGCATGCCAGAGAGAGGTGGATTGGGAATATCTAATTTCTCAAGTGTGTTTGTTTCGGGAGACCAGCTAAAAAACCCGCCGCTGCCTTTGAGCACCCAGCCATCATCTAATTTGGCAGCGTCTTGCGCCATCAACCGCATGCCGGGAAGGATGGTCCATTCCTGCGCCACATCATCCCGGATAAAGACCGGACCGCCATGATTCCCTGAGAGGATCAAATTGCCGACATGGATAAATCCTGGATTGTGGTGACGGCGATTGACGGCAAAAGGCGTGTTCTCATCATAGGCCCATGTTTTTCCGCCATCCTCGGTTTTCACCATGCCGAGCCGCGTGAGAATCGTGATTGTCTTTACATCATTGGGATCAACGTGAAGCCCCGACATATTGCCATTGAGGGACTCGAGTTTGTATGGCCCGCCAAGGATGTTTGTGCTCACCCCTGTCGCCATCGCGCTTGGTATGAGGGCGCGAGCATGATCCAAAAAAATTCCAGAAACACTCAAGTAAATGATCGGAATGATCGCAACAAGACCGAGAATCGGACTGTGGAAGCGGAATAACCATTGAAGTGTAGAGCGGCGTGTTTCTTTGCTCCATTTTTTCTTGCGCTCCGGATCGCGCCACAGGCGGGGGAACAACCAGTAACAGAATCCGGTCAGGGCTAAGATGATGATCACAACACCCGCAAAGTCATTGATAAACAGAGCAAGCCCGCCACCCATCAAACTTTGCCCTAAATGCAATTCCACCAGCCAACGCGCAAGACTAATATCCTCTGGCATACCAGGGACATTTACGTCGGAGGTGTCATAGTAAGTGATAGTGTCCGGTGTATTGGTATCCACTCGAAATAGCGTCGAATCGCCAATAATGCCAAACAACTCACCCGGACGTTCGCCATAATCAAGCGCGGTAATCGTTTTGCCAGCAAGACCGACAAATGTGGCCTCGCCATCCAGGCCGGAGACACGCCAAAGACCATCATCCGTACCCAACCATATTTTTTGCCACGGTTGATCTTTTGAGGGCTGCAAGGAGAGCAACATCGGCGTTTCATCCGTGCCGGCATAATCAACAGCGATCCACTCTTGCCCGCTATTCGCCGTGCGCCACAATCCACGACGGCCACCGCCAAGAATTTGGTCCGTATTACTAGGATTCATTTGAAACTTTCGGACAATCGTGCCGTGCACTTCATCAATGAGGATATGATCCGAAGCAAAGCGGTCTGTCATCTCCCATTGGTGTGACCAACGCCATTCGGGATGATCAACGATGACGCCCGTGAAACCAAGGACCATGAGCCACAGCATTGCGGTTAAGGCGATCCAGCGGTGAGTCACCAAGTTGATAAACCAAAAGGTGAGCGACTTTTGTGATTTGCGTGTTTCCGTGACGCCTTCAGCGCCTGGAATAGCTTGATCGGACATGCGGCCCTCATCTTTCCATGAGCGCCTATGATATAAACAAAAGGCTGTCTCGACAATTGTATCGTGACAGCCTTTTATTCTATGAAATCGCGTCTTAGTCGCTTGGAATTGCAGCCAATTGCCAAGTCTTGCGAATGGGTGTGAGGCCTTGGCTTAGGATCGAATCCATTGCCTGCGCATATATTGCTTTCCCTTCAAAGAGACATTGTAGAAATCACCGAAGCGAAAGTCTTCCGGCTGATAGAGGCCGGATATAAAAATCCCCACCTTGCCTTCTGGTGTCGTGTCTTGAGTTTTATATGACAGGAAGGAGTCCATGATCTGTAGCCCGTTGCAAGCTATGCCCCGGCTACATCCGTGAGGAGAACCGGTCGCCGCCACATTTCGAAAAAACCGCTTGAATCCCCCCCTCTTCTCCGGCATACACGGCGGCGGAGAGGTGGCCGAGCGGCTGAAGGCGCTCCCCTGCTAGGGGAGTATGGGGTTGATCGCCCATCGAGGGTTCGAATCCCTTCCTCTCCGCCATATCTTTTTGTTTTTATTGATATATTTTTAATTATTATTTTCAGGCCCCTCAACCTACCCCCATTAGAATTTCAATTATCTATTGTCATTTGCTCTAATCATGCTCTTGTTAAAACTGACGTAGTGATTTGGGATAGGTGTATTCCGTCACTCATTTACAAAAGGGATCAATTGAAGGAAAAATTAGAATGGCCTTCAAACAAGACACTACTGAGATACCAATACGTCACTTCGTAGTTCCAATAGGTTCTATAATTGATGGCCAATTTATACTCCAAGGAACGGCTTTCCTTGTGGGAGAAAATGGGCATGCGATAACCGCAGCGCACGTAATTGACGCACTTCAGCAAGACGGTGCACCGGTAGTGCTATTTGCTGATAAAGCAAATTGGCATGTCGTCGATCTAGTCAATTTAGAATCCCACCCCGAAGAGGATGTTGGCATCGTTCAGCTGAACGGAGGTCCATGGTACTCAATTATCCAAATTTCAAGTAATGTAGAACACTCTTCCTGCGAATACGAACTATGGGCGTATCCTGAGACGGTTGCTCATGAGTTACGCGCGGAGACAGCAAATCCCAATCATGTTCGTCCAGAATTAATTTATGACCGTGGTTACGTCCGTAGAAGAATTACGCGTCAATTACCGATCTCTATATATCGCGGTAAGGCTTTTTATGAATTGAACATCGTGTCTGGGGCATGCTGCTCAGGTGCCCCCATAATTAAGAGAAACCGTAAATCTAGGACATGGGAATCTTTTGCAATTTATGTAGGTGAGAATACTGCCGATGCCCGTGCAATGGTGAGTTATGCGACTAGATTCGATGCTCTAGTGGATTGGGTTCCTAAAATATTAGGTCAACCAATAGTCAACTTAAAAGCCACGCATCAGTGACATAAGTAAATTTAGCCAAGTTAGCTTTCTAAGCAATTTCGCTTAACTTGGTACCGGGAACTCCGGTATCAATAATTTCATCGAGTACAGTTTTTCTCCAAACGACACCTATTTCTGAAATCTTATCAGCAAACTTTGCCTCTTCTTCTGCACTGGACATTCTCAATCGCCCAGAATAAACACCGGCAAAGTTTATGACTTGGCCAATTTTATTGAATCGTATCCCATTACAAGCGCAAATAACAGGTGAACCAGACATACCTTCTGCCGTTCGACAATCCACAAGAAATCGCGGTAAATTTTTGTGATCTATTTCATAGTCCGATGCGACACTACCTTGTTTGTAGATCGGTAAAACACCATCTCCACCCGACAAGCCCCACGGATATCCAATCACAAAAACCGAATCCATAGGTTGTGGTAAGAAACCAGACTCAAGATTTTCTGCATCACTCCAGCTATGGTATGAAACCTTACCCTCGAATAATTTCTTGGGTAGGTTAATAACTACCACATCGACCTTACTCTTGAATTTTGGGTGCTCTTTCCAAAGTGGATGTTCGCCGGAGTCACTATTAATGCTTATCGTTAGAAATGCTTGAGCCGCAGGAATAATTGCATTCTCAACACCTATGTCTCTATGTTTCCTAATACGAATGTGAGTTGGTACGGCTCCAGTTTTGCTTTCTTTTTGTCTTTCAGGATTGCGGCCTGTCACAACATGCCAATTTGTTACTAAGCTAATATTCTCATCATTTTCCCGATAGATAAATGCAGTCGCATTCATAATCACACTACCACTAGCAGCAAGTACTTCTATGGGAGTGGTAGTAAGTGAAAAGAAGCTCAGGTTTTGCATATAATACTGTTTTTCAAACTAAATGTTTTAGATTTTACTTCGCTGCCTCTGCAGGAACCCATAAGTCAACGAAGTCGGAACCTACGTAGATTCGAACCTTGCTCTTAGTCCAACCACGATCCAGCACAGAGTACTCTCGACCATTTATTGAGAAACAGGATGTTCCAAGCATTGAGTTCATTAAGCGGTAGTCTTTCTTTACTGCGGCACTAATGAACTGATCTAAGTGCTCTTCAGTTAAACACCCCGCATACTCTCCTGAAATTCTGCCGCTTTGCGCCCATGTAGAATTGCTTTGAAAAACTAAAAATAATGCGATGGCAGTAATGATAAATGCGTTTCTTTTGATGAATTGCATGATTTGACACCCCTTATATTAAACGAATTATTTCTAATCACGAGCACCAGTCTGGTTTTGGAGCCAATGCCTTGGTGCCATCGTGAGGCCATTTAGCAAGATGACCAGCAGCTACGCCTTCTGCAGACAGGCTTTCTCCATTAACTGATATATCAACCAATAAGCGCGGCTCATCCATGTCATCATACCCATATGTAGCCGTGACCATAAGATTGGCTTCGCGCGTCAGTTCAATCATATACTCTTTAGCTGCAAAACCAATCTCCCGCTCGCTCTCACATTTAGCACCACCCCACGCCCCAACACCGCCAGTTTCAGGAGCATCAACGCTGTATAACCTAAAACGCTCCCCATCAATTCGCCCGCTATCAGCATCACTCCAATATATTGATTTTATAACGTGACCCGGTTGGATGTCGCTATTCGTAGCGACAGAAGAGAACAAGAAGATAAAGAGAGAAATTCGGATCATAAGTTTTCAACTGCCACTGCACGCTTGGGCTCATCGTTCGTGAGCCCTAATTTCTTTTCCAGTTCTGCTATTCGCGCTTCCATTTTATTGATCCTCTCCTTGTCAGTTAAAATCAACTCCATGTGGTGATCTGCACTGGCTTGTAATGTTTCTACATCGTCTGGCTGATCAGATTTATCCTGTCTGCAATTGTACCAAGTCTGCACTGGTGTAAGAAATGATGAAGCAGATTCCCATTCTGCTTTCCATGCTTCTGGGCTCCAATCCTGACTTTGGAAGAGACTCATGAAGTTTTCCCACGAGTAGGTTTCTGTAATGAATATTTTCTGCCACCAAGCTTGGTTTTCAAAGACATTGGACCACCATTCACTTTCTAAAACGCTGCCCCATTTAACGTCCGTATCTAACTTCTGGATAAGAGCCTGATCACAGTCTGTATTCGCATAGGCCTCCAAGAATTCATTGGTATCCTGAATCACCGGTTCTATATCGATGGTAATTTCTATTGTTCCTGTGAATTTAGTGCCTTGAGGGCCGCCTCCAATAACGGTCTTAACTGGTAAATACCTAGCCAGCTTGTCCTCAAACTTAATTCCACGAAACCAATCGTATGTTTCCGCAGACTTATCCGCTACATAGGTGAATGTAAGCGTGTCCAGAGCATCCGACGATTCAGCATCAGAAGCATAGGAAGCATTAGATAAAATAATTGCTGAAAGCGCGCACACGCTAAGGATTGAGCATAGATTTGACATTTCCGACTCTCCAGCTTGTCGGTTCATATACCCTATCATCACACGCAATCGCTATAAGTGCAAGAAATCGAATATGTATATTTTTCAATGTGCCGGTTTATGTTCATTCCCGACATCGGGAATAAAAAGAGGGGCCGCACATCGAAAAAACCGGCATGCCTAACCGGAAAAGGAGAATGGCGGCCCCTTACGCCCTGCGCGTCAAGGGCATCTCATGATCTTTTGCTAAAGTACTTTTGCGCCACCTCGCCGCCTTCCTCTGCTTCCAATG
Source organism: Alphaproteobacteria bacterium (assembly GCA_028280675.1). GTDB lineage: Bacteria > Pseudomonadota > Alphaproteobacteria > SMXP01 > SMXP01 > JANQLI01. Next base: position 10,215 of record JANQLI010000331.1, on the reverse strand, counting down.
GCGTGACCTTGCTTCGGTCGCAAGGGTTTCCACCCAAACTCGCTAAGCACCGACGCAGTTCAGCGGCTAATGTTAAACTTGGGGAAGTCTCAAACTTTACTGAAAGATGGCACGTAACTCGTAAGAGCATCCTATCACTTGAAGCAAGCCACGGCAGTTCTTTTGCAAAACGACGCCAAGCAGCTTTTTCCGCGCGTGGCATTGTCTTATACGGATCGCCAATTGCGTCAACACGCGGACTCGAACGTCCTTTGAACCGCGCGGGATTCCGATCAACAGCGCCAGTAAATTTTGCCACGTTATTTGGTAACCGACTACGTGCCATTTTCAATATATCCAAAATCCGAATTGTGGCGCTGCGTTTTTGTGTCCCCCCTCAACTGTCTGGACATCCCCCTAGTTATGAGTGATACCCCCCTGACAATTAATCATGCTTTGTTGGCTCCACGTCGCAAGCGTCATATTCGAGAACACTAAGCCTATTCCCAAGATCGTCTGTCAAAACATCCAACGTGCTTTCAATCGCTGCTAATCGTAGATTGAGATCACTCCGTAACTTTTGAACTTCTTTTCGTGCGGCAGCCTTAGCCAATGTTGCCATAACCGTCGCGAGTTTTTCTTCCAATTCGTGATTGTCCTTCATCACCAATTTGCTCCCGAAACAAATGCTGCGCTGCCGGCACGGACAGCAGAGAAATTTACATTCAATGATACACGAAGCGCTACGAGGTCATTTTGCCATAGTGACACCATTTGCGTTGGTGACGTTGGCGAGTCTGACATTTGGAGTGATGCCTGATCGCTTACCGAGATTTCAAACCCGCCTTGAGCAGTAACGACACCCGTGCGATCAATTAGAATCAAATCACCGCTTGGGGCGTTCCGGCTGGCTATAGCTCTTGCGCCTAATAATTCTCCATCCTTAATGCCGCAATATGGTCTTTCCGCTGAATTGAGGGCGGCCATTACTTTTGGCGACCCTACAAAAAATGACTCCGTCAAATCACCCTGAAACGAGTCAATCAGATCGCGAATATCACTTGTAGCGTTCGCAGTTGCTGATATAGCCGACACGCCGTTCAATGGACTTGCTGGTGCACCACTTCCACCGCTATTCGCGTTGTCCAGAAGCTTCCCATCCACTGCATCGATAATAGCTTTAAATAAGCCATGCTTAAAAAGCTCAAACGCTCTCGGGTCACTCGATCTAGCAAGTTCTTTGCTGATCACAAATATTCCATGACACATCAATGGCGATAAGTTTTGATCGGTCAAAGTCAGTTTTGTTATTGGTTGTGCCTGTCCCTCTTGAGTAAAGGAAGCAGACCCACCAGAACCTACGCCGGTCAGATTTGTATTTGGCTGGACAGGCATCAGTAAGTTGTACACAGATGGTTCCAGTGCCTGACTAATAAAGGCGCGGCCAATCGTTTCCGCAACTGATCCTGCCCAATCCGCAGTAGGTGTCACTGCTGCTGGCACCGCAGCTTTTTCTGTAATATCGAACCCGCCACCGAAGGAAACGGTATCGCCAACAGAAGCTATTTTTCTAACAACAGCGAGTTCGTCTGAATGTTCTCCAAAATTTTGCTCAACAAAATTCAGGGTCGCAATCAAGTTACCATCTTGCGCCGCGAAAGCTCGCAAGGCCCGAACAAACGTATTAGTTTTCGATTGATTCATAGAAAGCATTGCCACACCTCTTCTCTAATTTGAAAAGATGCACGACCACTCTCTAACGCGAAAGGTGTCCTCGGGTGATTTGCTGGAGTTTTTTGCGAAGTATGTAACGAGCGATGTTCTCTAGACTGAAATACAATCTACCCCCAAATTGATCTACTGGGATCCGGTCCATTCGTTCATACGCCCAATTCCGCACTGTCTTGTCGGCTCGACCAACAAGTTTCCAAGCCTGTTTCACAGGAACGTAATCATTGAGATACAGGTCTATGCTTTTGCTCTCTGCAATGTGCCGGAGTCGAGCGATCATTTCGGCTAATGCTTCGTGATTGGCTTCATCATATATGTGGCCGCAATTTGGGCAAAGTTGGCTCATGACTCTGCATCCCTAACAGAGGGAAAAAGGGGTAATTTTATATTGTGACGGATTGGCCGACCCTTTTTCGTAAACTGATAGTAGCTTGGATGCCCGCGACCAGTACCTTGTCTTATCTTAGTGATATAACCAGCACTGATTAGGTTTTTTGTGGCGCTCCTATAAAGATCGCGCCCCCAACCGGGGATTGACTCCTTCTGAGCCATAGCTACCGGAACTATTACAAATGAATCACGGTCCCAATGGCAAGTGCGTAACAGATCCAACAACCTATAACCCGCATTGCTAAGCTCAGGATTTTTCGTATCTTCGTCAAAGTTTGAAACAGCGCGTTGAGATTTGCCGATCCAATTAAGTCCTGCCTGCTCGTACTCCCATGCATTCTTAACAGTTTTAATCACTTCTTTTTCTGATAATGGCACGGTGAACATGAGTTCATTTGTTTCAAAAGCGATTTCCAATAAGGTCCCGAAGTCGGAACCTCTGGCATACCTTAAGCTACTGCGAAAGAGTGTATTATTTCGTTGTCCTATATCGACCGCAATTGACCTTGGAGTTGAAGGTTTGGTTCGTAAAGCGCCTGTATTTATTTTCGTGAGCGTCCGTATGTCATCTAACCCGCCTTTTATAAAACGATAGCTCTTGTTCTGCTTTGGATTGATGCTCGGGGACGCTACAACAAAAGCGCTGTCCCCCTGAATATCAACCGATAGCCCTTCATCGCGCAAATCTCCCTTATGCTCGCCATTGTATTGGTAATAAAGATGGAATCCTTTTTTAGGAGTCTCCACAATGATTTGTGACTCACCGCACCTTTTGATAATCGGGTCCAGTAGTGACACATCGTCAATGTCCACAACCGTAACACCCGACTGTTTACCCGTTAACAAACCAATGTTTGAGTCTGGATACTTTTCAATTGTCCATGGAGGAGTTCTTTCCAATTTATTCCACCTCCGGATTCTTGGCTTCTTACCGTCTTCACCGCCACAAGGAAAAACGATTAGACCGTGATCTGAATAATCCTTTGCATGATTGGCAAAAATATTCGATTTAGGGGCGTTCTGATTGACGCTATGAATTTGTGTTGGTATTAACGGCACGTGGCTTTCCTCGGCTTAAGGAACAGAACACACAACGCCGCTCTCACTGGGATCAAATAGTGAGAGCGGCATTTTCTTCATGAATTAGGAATCGCGCACTTGCCCCACGGTCCAAGTACTTGCGTTGCCTTCTTTACGCGGAGGGGGAAAATTACCCTCTCTGACGCGCCGCCAAATTGTTGGAACCGACACGCCTTTCAATTGAGCGACTACATCAATGCGCACCTGCGCCGAGCGAGGTAAATCATCAAAATTTTTGATTGCGAATTTTGAAGCATTCGAGAGCTTTTTCATTACACGACTCCTGTCTCATCGAATATTAACTGAGGTCATTCAATGTCAGGAGTGTTGCTGAACAGGTAGGTATTTGAAAGATGTGTGGGGTACGAATTCTTGTGGGTTTATAACAAATACACAAATTATTTACGCGGTCGCTTTGCAGGAACGCCGTTCTCTATTACCCATCGAGGTATTTGCCGTGAAATATGATCTGTACTAAGTTTGAGATTTAAGCGTTTCTTGATTATATCAGCCATAAGGCTGTTTGGTATTGATGGTTTAGCCTGACGTAACTTTATCGCGATTTCGACGGCTGGTACTTCCCATTCCGTTTGAGATTCAACTTTTTTAGCAATTCGCTGTCTGTCTCTTTCTTTTTGTTCTGCCTTAAAATATTCTGCTTGAGCTAAGAGTTGGTCATGATTCCCCATTTTGGCCGCACTACTAAAGAGCGCGCCCCCTAAAAGCACGCCTTTGGCAAAATGCTGTGAAATACCAAGGCTATCTGTTTCTTCCCATTCCGGCTCCTGCTCCAGTGCTTGAAACAAATAAAATATGGCTGCGATGACGTCCAATGCGTCACTCGCCTTGCTAGTTAATTCCCTCTCTCGCAATTCCTTTACCAGATCAGGAAGTTTTAGGATTACAAACTCAGCGTCTTTATAGGTGAGTTCAATTGGGAGTTCTGAGAAATCCAGCTCCTCAAAAGTAGCTGTGCCTTCTTCATGCAGGACGGCACGCGCAGCATTAAAATTGACGCTAAAGGCATACGAAAGAGCCTTAATAGGCCCTTCGTTATTTAAAATCTCAACGTAATACGAGATTTCACTGCTCACTTCTGATTCCCCATGCGCAGGGGGATCACATCGCTAGTTCTTGTATTGTCCGCTAGGAAACTGGCCCAGTCATTCATCATGCGCCACCGTTTCTCTAACAGGTCGCCCCGCCTATATGCCGCCTCTGCTTGATTCCGAATGACATGAGCTAGCGCCATTTCTGCCACCTCATGCGGGTATGCGGTTCGCTCTGCCGCCCAATCCCTAAACGTGCTCCGAAAACCGTGAGCGGTCGCATCCGCCCCTAATCGCTTAACCGTGGCCCCAAGAGTCGCATCGGACAGCGGTCCATTGACTGACGATGGGAAAAGCAAATCCGTGCCAGCAATTCTTGGAAGGTTCGAGAGTAGATCAATCGCGGCCTGAGAAAGTGGCACACGATGCTCCCGGCCAGCCTTCATTCGCTCTCCCGGAACCGTCCAAAGCGCCTTCTTGACGTCGATTTCATCCCATGTAGCCCCGCGCGCCTCATTGGACCTTACAGCCGTCAAAATTGCGAATTCTAAGGCACGTGAACCCATGCCATCTGCTTTTCGCAATTGCTCCATAAAGGCAGGCGCGTCATCAATAGCTAATGCGCGGTGGTGTTTTGGTTTCTTGACTTTACTCGGCCTTGGCAAAACATTTTCGAGGTGGCCCTTCCACCTTGCTGGATTTTCACCCTTGCGATGCCCCCGGACCGCTGCCCAATCCAGAATCGATTCAATTCGCCCTCTGAGACGGCTTGCCGTCTCCGTTTTTTCTAACCAGATAGGCTCAAGGATTTTTAGAACATGTGGTAATTCGATATCTGCAACATCCATTTTCCCGATAACGGGATAGGCATAGCTCGCTAATGAATTACGCCACTGCTGTCGATGTTTTGCATTACGCCAGCCAGCCTCATGCGCCGAGATATAGGCTTCTGCGGCGTCTACAAATGCCATAGCGGCTTCGTGAGCAGCTATCCGGGTCTTTCGCGCCTTGCGTGCTTCTTCTAATGGATCGATGCCCTGCCTTATCTTCTCACGTAATTCGCGGGCTTTATCACGCGCCTGAGCAAGCGAAACCTCTGGAAACGGTCCTAGACCAATTTCAGGTCGCCTACCGTCCACTGTCGCTTTTAAAATCCAAGAACGCGCGCCTGACTGCTTAACCTGTAAGCCAAGCCCCGGTACTCCACCCACGCGATGGAAACCGGGCTTTTCCAAATTCTTCACTGCCAACGCTGTAAGTGCGGAGGAACGTTTTGGCATGTCTTCACAGACCCCTCAAAATACCCATCATCAAAAGTGCAATTGAGTGATACGACATGAAATTTGGTGATGCAATAAAAACCTTCCAGTAAAAGGGCTTAGTTCCATTTTTGAAACTGAATGATACGGTATGAAATCATAAAAACAAGGACTTCCTCTCCGCCATCCGCCAGATTTTCCGAACCGCGCCGACATTCATTGATCTAATTCTACGGGTTCAATGCACACAAGTTCTCAACTCTGTACTGCAAGATCACACCTAGTGAGCACTGAGTGCGCTAAGCGTTTTGGCGCTTCTGTTTCCCAAAAATCCAGCTTCACAGAGCCCGGATTCGCTGTCATAAATTTGTCATATTACTGTCATCAAAGCGGATGCGGCATTCAAAAAACCATAGAAGACGGCCGTCCGACGCATATGTGGAGATCACTTATGACGGCACCTGCCAAAACCACCCTCGATAAAGACTTAAAAAGCGCCAACACACTCCACTCTGCACATCAAAACAATCAGGTTCGTCTCCAGAAGCTCAGCTACGCTGCAATTTTTATGATTGTGGTTCTGGGTTTGACGATAACGGATATCATTCCTGTTGGCGGGTCTTATTGGGTCATCGTCGCAACTCTGATTGGCACATATATGGCTATGAATATTGGTGCGAATGATGTCGCGAATACGATGGGCCCGGCTGTGGGCTCACGCACGCTCACAATCATCCAAGCACTGCTCATCGCTGCGGTGTTTAATTTAATCGGGGCAGCCATCGCAGGCGGAGATGTTGTCTCAACAGTCTCTAAAGGCATCATCGACATTTCAGTGATCGAAGATCCCACCATCTTCATTTGGGCAATGATCGCTGCCCTCCTGGCCGCTTCTTTCTGGGTGAATATTGCAACCTATCTTGGCGCACCAGTGTCAACGACGCACTCAATCGTGGGAGGCGTTGCAGGTGCAGGTATTGCCGCTGCAGGCTTTGTTGCGCTCAATTGGCCTGTTATGGCCCGCATTGCTGCGAGTTGGGTCATCTCACCGCTTATGGGCGGTGTACTCGCTGCCCTCATTCTGTATGCGATCAAGGTCCTCATTCTCTATCGCAAAGATATGATCAGTGCCGCACGCCGTTGGGTGCCCATCCTTGTGGCATTAATGGCATCAATCTTTAGCGTTTACTTGGTGATGAAAGGATTGAAGCGTATTTACAAAGTAGACAGCACATTTCTGGCGATCCAAGCAATTATCGTCTTTGTTGGCGCCTTGAGCATTCTCAAACCGATGATTAATTCAGCTTCTCTCAAAATCACAAATAAGCGCAGTGATATAGCTCAGCTCTTTAAAATTCCTCTGATCTGCGCAACGGCCCTCCTCGCCTTCGCGCATGGCGCAAATGACGTATCTAACGCAGTGGGCCCTCTCGCAGGTGTGATCTCAGCCGTACAATCCGGTAATATTTTGACCAAAGCTGATGCACCGCTTTGGATATTGGTTATCGGAGGATTAGGGATTGCTATTGGAATCTACCTCTTCGGTGCAAATTTGATGCAAGCCGTGGGCAAGCGTATCACGAAACTCAACATCATTCGCGCTTATGCAGTCGCACTCTCAGCAGCGACGACCGTGATAATCGCCTCCGCCATGGGGTTACCCGTGAGTTCCACACATGTTGCCATTGGGGGTATATTTGGAGTCGGGTTTTTACGTGAATATTTAAGCAACCGTAGTCCCGCATCACACACTGAAAATAAAGGGAAGAAGGAAGAACATCATACGCTCGACGCTCTCAGTAAACACAGTCAGAAAGATCAGAAAAAAGCAACGAGGCGTAAACTAGTACGCCGAAATTACTTCCTCACAATCGTAGCCGCATGGATTGTCACTGTACCTTGCGCAGCTTTGTTAGGCGCCCTGTTCTTCTTTCTGCTCCGCGGGATGTTAATGCCATAGGATATGTCAGCATCGCTTACAAAGTGTTCCCACACCAGTTTTGGTTAATTTATAAGCCTTTGATTCAAATATCATTATGCGCCTGGCATAGCCTTTGCACAAATCAGCATAAATATATGAATGTGTACCAAGGCAGATCAGTATGACTAAGTTTTTATCAAGCAGTCTTGTCGCCGCGAGTATTCTTTTTGGCGCGAACGCTGCATATGCGAATTTGATCATTAATGGCAGTTTCGAGAATCCCGTGAACACCAGCGATTGGCAAGTCTATCAATCCATGCCGGGATGGACGGCAACTGCGGGCCAAGGTATTGAGATCCAAACCAGTGGCGTTGTGGTGAACGCTCACGACGGTAATCAATATGTTGAGCTGGACAGTGATTCTTCACGCGGTGGCGTTGGCGGCAACGCGCCCAACAATAGCTCAATGACGCAGTCCGTTTTTCTGGAGGAAGGTGATTATATCCTCACCTATTATTATCAGCCGCGTGTCCGTATCGAAGGTGAGAATGGCATTAGTGTGTGGCTCGACAAACTACATTTGATTTCGTCTGATTATCCAGCGCTACCATTTGGTGTCTGGACCAAACAAACAACGACATTTTCCACAGACAGTGCGGGTTCTTATGACCTGACGTTCACGGCGTTTGGCAGAGATAATGAGCTCGGCGGTTTTATCGACTCCGTTTCGCTCGTCAATGCGGTGCCTGAACCTGCGGCACTGGGCTTGATTGGTCTGGGGCTAATTGGTATTGGCGCAGCACGACGCCGCAGATAAAGTTTTAAAAACAGCTATTACCAAAGCCCGCTATTGAGCGGGCTTTTTTGTGCGCGGGTCGCCAAATATCAATAAAGGAACAAGAAAGTGATCACGGAATCGACCTAAATCATTTCGTACCAATATAAATGTATATAATGGCCTTAATGCGATTGCAGCCACTCACGCGCTTCACGTTGTGCGGCAGCAATTTCGTCCGCTGTCATTTCTTCCGACAATTCTTTACGCCAACTGCGTGCCGCTTCATTCCCTTGCAAGGCCGCAAGGTTGAACCATTTGTGTGCTTGCACATAGTCCATTTCAACACCCTGACCCGTGGAGTAGAGCAGTCCTAAATTGTAGAGCGCATCCCCAGTTTTCGTTGCTTCGGCCTGTGCGTGCGCTTCCACAACATTGGTATTCATATATGACATGTTGCCATGTCCTCCCTCACATTCAACAACCCCGAGGCTCTGAGACCCCTAACCAAACATGATGTGCTCATGTTGTTGGCAGGATTTTTCCAAGACGTGATAAATTTTGCGTTAATGGCAAATTCAGTTTTTATTAGTAAATATAAAGAGTTAGAGGATATTGTTAGGAAAGACTTAAAAGTCTAAGCATGCGTGACCTTGCCCCTACCAGATTTTGCGGTTCACAGTACCTGCTGACAACATCGTGTGGTGATCATCGCAGGCAAGAGATCTCAAAAAAATTAGGCGGATACATACTTTTTTGACAGCGCGGCTTATTTTTTATCGGATTTTGTAGATGGGGAGTGCTTTTGTTCGAACATAATGCGCCACTCTTGCTTCCGGTCTGACGCGGTTTTTGCAGTGCGTGTCCAATCATGTCCGAACGCAATGCCGCGTTGAACGGCTGGACGCGACGACAAGCGGTCAAACCATTCCTTGAGATGTGGATAGTCCTCTAAAACCTGTCCTTGGTTTTCCCATGATGCAATCCAGGGCCAACACGCAATATCTGCAATGGAATACCGGCCTGCGAGGAAGTTTTGCGATGCGAGTTGTGTATCCATAACACGATAAAGGCGGCTGACTTCACGTGTGTAGCGTTCAACGCCATATTTGATTTTTGGCTTTTTATAGACCCGAAAATGATGGGCCTGCCCCGCCATCGGTCCTAAGTGCGCCATTTGCCAAAATAGCCACTGATCGACCTTCACACGTGCGCGCTCGCCTGTTGGATAAAATCGCCTCGTCTTGCGTCCGAGATATTGCAGTATCGCCCCCGATTCAAAAATCGAGAGTGGCTTTCCCCCTGGACCATCCGGATCAATGATCGCAGGCATGCGGTTATTCGGGGAAATTTTGAGAAAGTCTGGAGCGAATTGGTCACCTGCCCAAATATTAATGGGCTTTACATCGTAAGACAGACCGCATTCTTCCAACATAATGGAAATTTTTCGGCCATTGGGAGTCGGCCAAAAATAGAGCTCAATGGGTTTTGTCGCACTGACCATTCAAACGAAGAAAGCCCGCAGTACCTTTGTATTGCGGGCTTTTCCTCAATGTGAGTATTTATCTGCGTTTCCGCGCTGTTTTACGCTTCGCGGTTTTGCGCTTGGCTGTCTTACGCTTAGCCGTTTTCTTTTTGGCTGTTTTACGTTTTGCGGTTTTCCGCTTTGCCGTCTTACGCTTGGCCGTTTTGCGTTTAGCGGTTTTCCGCTTTGCCGTCTTGCGCTTGGCCGTTTTGCGTTTAGCGGTTTTCCGCTTTGCCGTCTTGCGCTTGGCTGTTTTGCGCTTGGCTGTTTTACGTTTTGCGGTTTTCCGCTTCGCCGTCTTGCGCTTGGCTGTTTTACGTTTTGCGGTTTTCCGCTTTGCTGTCTTGCGCTTAGCTGTCTTGCGCTTAGCTGTCTTGCGCTTAGCTGTCTTGCGCTTAGCTGTTTTTCTCTTCGCGGTCTTCTTCTTCGCTACTTTACGCTTTGCGGTTTTCCGCTTCGCTGTTTTGCGTTTAGCGGTTTTTTTCTTCACTGTTTTTCTCTTAGCG
>JANQLI010000305.1 GCA_028280675.1 Alphaproteobacteria bacterium | reverse complement strand
CGATACGGAGATTGCGTTCCTTCGCCCAATCAATGGCTGCGATCATGGCATGCTTTTCGCGCGCTTGCACCCAAATTGGGCGTTCGCCTTTGACAATGGGCAAGAGGGCATCCAATTGCGGGTCAAAATCAGGCGCGGTTCCAGACTCAAGCGCTTTGCGATAGGCCGTAGCCGCATCCAAAAGTGTGTTCAGCTTTTCAATTTGCTCTTCGGATTCTTTTTTGCGATCCGCCAGCGTTTCGTTTTCACGGCCCAAAAGAGCGGCGAATCTGGCTGGGATTGGGGTTGGCCAACGCAAAACCAATGAGTGCCGCCGTACAGCCGACATATCTTCCCAGGTCCAGCCATCTGTACGGATCAGCGCTGTGGTGCCCGCAACGATACCGCCATTTGGCACGACGACCGCATGGGTGATCCCGCCCGAGCGCGCAACGGGGAAATGCGTGCTTGTCGCATCAATGGCCAGGGACACATCGACATCTGCATTGATGTCGCCGGTTTCGGCAACGTCAACCGTACCTGCGACACTATCGATTTCGCTAATCCCTAGCACAGTGTTGGTATGAATGATGCCGGGCCAAAGATGTTTGCCGCTGGCATCAATCTGCTCTACGCCTTCTGGAATGTTGGTGTCAGCACCGCCGACCTGTGTAATTTTGCCGTTTTGAAAAACAACAACGCCATTTTCTATGGATGGCGCATCAATCGGATGCACTGTCGCGCCAGTAATCGCGACAGGTGCGTCGGTGTCTTCTGCCGATGTGGCGAATTGATACGGAATATTAAGGGGTTCTGCCTCTTCATCCGTCTCAGTCGATTCGGTGTTTACAGTGTCGTCCTGAGCTGTTTCTGCTGTGTCAGCCGTATCGCCTTCGGTGTCCTGCGCCTCTTCATTCGCCTCTTCCGCGCTGTCTTCTTCTGCCTCGTCGCCGTCCCCATTGATTTCTGCAATCAAGGCCGCGCGGGCCTCTGTCACGCGCGCGCGATGTGCAAGATCTTCTGCGCGGCCAAACATCAGCTTGCCATCAACAAAGGTATGCGTGGCATGGGTGTAGGTGCTCAGGGGGTCACCACTCCAAATCACCACATCGGCATCTTTTCCTGCGGCTAATGAACCGACACGATCTTGAATGCCTAATTGTTCAGCGGGATTGCGTGTCACCATCGCCAAGGCCTTGATGCTGTCAACGCCGCCATAGCGGATCATTTTCGCGGCTTCGAGAGAAAGTCGCCGCGCGAGATTGTTGTCATCAGAATTGAGACTGACCAACACACCGCGTTCTTCCATAATCGCCGCGTTATAAGGGATCGCTTCAAAGGCTTCGATTTTAAAGCTCCACCAATCGGAAAAGGTCGAGCCATGCGCGCCGTGCGCCGCCATTTCATCGGCGATTTGATAGCCTTCGAGCACGTGTTGGAAAGTGCCGACTTTGAATCCCACCTCTTCACCAAGCCGCATCAACATCAAGATTTCGTCTGCGCGATAGGCATGGGCATGAATGGTGCGTTTGCCATCAAGGATTTCAGCAACGGCTTCGAGACGGAGATCACGCCGCGGCGGTGCTGTGCGCGCTTGTTGTGATGACGAAAGCGCGTTATAAGCTGCCCATTCATTGCGGTAATCTTTGGCTTTTTTAAAGCTATCGCGAATGATGGCCGCAACCCCCATACGTGTTGCTGGGTAACGGGGCTCGCGTCCAAAGCCGCCGCCAAAGGCCGATCGTTTTGGGTTTTCGCCAAGTGCAAACTTGATGGTGGGCGGCGCGCCTTTAAAGCGCATGTCTTCGGATTTTTGCGAACCCCAGCGCATTTTCAGCATGGCGTTTTGCCCGCCAATCGCATTGGCTGATCCGTGCAGCACATGAATCGCCGTCACACCGCCCGCCAGTTGATAGTAAATCGTTTTATCATTCGGCACGATCACATCTTCAATGCGCACTTCGGCGCTAACGCTCGGCACGCCTTCATTAACCCCAGTATTTTCCACAGCGCTGTGGCTGTGGGCGTCAATAATGCCGGGTGTGACATGCATGCCCGTTGCGTCAATCTCTAACGCGCCGCGCCGGGCAGACAGGTTTTTTCCTATGGCGCCGATCTTGCCATTGGTCAGCAAGACATCGGTCTCGTCTAAGATGCCATCATCTTCCATGGTCCAGACGGTGGCGTTGCGGATCAACACTTGGTTTGGCGTGTCAATCGGTTGCGGGAGGGGGCTGATGGCAAGGGCGTCTTCTACTGCCATTTGCGCAATCGTGGGAGGCGTCATCAGGCTCATGGCGATGGCCGCGATGGAGAAGATGCGAGCAGAGCGTTTCATTTGTCTATGCTGTCTCATTGCTCTTCTCCTTCTGGCCCGGAGAGTCGCCGTCCTTCGACAGACATTTTAACCGAACCGCGCGGCGATTCGAGTTCTGTATCCCCCTCGAATTTATCCTCTTCAATAATAACGGTAATGTCCATATCGCCATTCGGCGAGCTGCGCGTGACGGTAAGGGCATTGCCAACAAGTTCCACACTGTCAAAATCGCTTTTCCCCGCGCGTTCGCTTTCGCTATAGCCCGACCATGCATCGTCACTGCCCTCAATAGTCCACGTTGACTCGCTGCTGCGGCCCATCACCTCGCTGCTCACTTCCCAGGTGCCGCGCGGATCAACAACCGCGTTCGGATCGCCTTTTGTGTCTTCCTCTTTGATCTCTTCGTGATAGCCATCGACGAAGATATGTTTGAAGGCCGGTTTTTTCACAAACAGATCGCCGTCAACCATGATCAGGTTGGCGATTTTGCCAGCCTCTAAAGTGCCGAGCACGTTTTCAAGGCCGAGCAACGCTGCTGGTGTGGTGGTCAGGGCGGCAAGGGTTTGATCCTCGCTTAAACCTTTCTCGATAATCATTTGCAAATTTTCTGGCACATCGCGAATGCTTTTCATGCCGTAGGTGACAAAGGCAAAGTCAATATTGGCTTTGGCGAGATCGGACGGAACGTGCGCTGCATTGATATAGGCTTGCATTGTTTCCAGACTCACTTCGCGTGCGTCATCATCGGTGTCAAGTTCGGGTTTTTCCGGCATGGCCAATGGCAGAAGAATCGGCATTTCTGCCGTTGCAAGATCCCCCACTTTGTTGTGAAGCCCTTGCGCCACTGTCATCGCTTTGACATTAAATTCTTTTGCAAGGCCGCCAAAACGGCTGGGATCAAGAGCGGCGTTCGAGACAAAAATCACCGGTGTCTCTCGTTGCACGACGTTCATCAGGGCTTCATCGGAGGAGCGAAATTCGGGGCGTTGCATGCCTTTAGGGTTTGACTCATAGCGGGTTTTCCATTCGACCATGCGCTCTGCATCCAGCAAGGATTGCCGGACCGTTGCCATGGCGCCGATTTTCGAGGACGGATATTGCCGCGCCATAAAGGAACTCGATTCCAGCATCACCACTTGCGCTGCACGGTCCTGTAACACCAATGCGGCGGCAGGCCCTTCGCGTAAAGCCAGGATGGCCGCGTGTCCACGAAACACACCTTTCTCCGGCAAGTATTGCGCAACACCAAATCCAAGGTCGCGCGGTTTCGTGATATTCTCGTTCGCCGTATCGATTTTATCGATAATGGCCGTTTCGGGATGCACAGCTTTAAGCTCATGCGGCGAACCGGGGCGGGCGCTGTCTCCTCCGCGTGACGATGGGCGGCTGCTTGATTCGTCTTCACTGGCCCATTGTGCCGCCGCATCGATAAAGGCGGGGTAGACGGTCCAGTTCTCTTCACCTGCGATGATGTCTGCATCGGGGGGAATCGTGATGCCAGCGCCGACCGCTTCGATTAAGCCGTCACGCAAGACAATGCTCCCCTGATCAATGACTTGACCGGGGGCGGTGACGATACGCACATCCGTAATCGCATAAATGCGCGGGCGTTCGGCAAAGGCGGCTGGACTGAGGCAGGGTGAGATGAGGACTAAGATCAGAATGCGAAGAATGGGTTTCAAAAGAGCACCTCCTCATAAGCGCTGTATCGTGTCTGCCGCTATAAATGTGCGTTTCTCATGGCTGAGACTGACTAACAAAGGCGATGTCGGGGGAGAAGTCAACCCGTCTGCAGAACCTATTTTGGCAAGTGAAACAGACGCTTAATTGACGTGTGGCGGCAAAAATAATGTGTGACATCTGGTGTCGGCGCGATACACTTGCGGCGTCTTATCTGGGGAGAAAACAGGGTTGAACCGGGCTGAGGAGACTGCAGATCAATACGCCATAATCGGCGCGGGGCCGATGGGTCTTGCGACGGCGAAAGTGTTCCGTGAGCTTGGCATTCCTTTTCGCGGCTTTGAGATGCACAAAGATGTCGGCGGCTTGTGGGATATCGATGGCCCGCGTTCCACAATGTATGAGACGGCCCATTTGATTTCCTCAAAGCGTATGACCGAATTTGCTGATTTTCCGATGGCGGAGAATGTGGCGGAATATCCTTCGCACCATGAGGTTAAAGCGTATTTTCATGCCTTTGCAGATCATTTCGATTTGCACAGGCATTATCAATTTCGCGCCGAAGTCATCAAGGCCGAACCGAAGGGCGCATCGGGTGAGGGTTGGACGTTAGTCTGGCGTGATCCAGAAGGGGGTGAATACACGGGGCACTTTAAAGGGATTCTGATCGCGAATGGCACGTTGTCTGAACCGAACATGCCGACATTCAATGGGCATTTTACGGGTGAATTGATCCATTCTTCTGCCTATCGCTTGCCGCAACAATTAACCGGAAAGCGCGTGCTGATTATTGGCGCAGGCAATTCTGGGTGCGATATTGCGGTGGATGCGATTCATCACGGGACGCGTTGCGATATCTCCTTACGGCGCGGATATTATTTTGTGCCAAAATACGTGTTCGGCAAACCAGCCGATACGGTGGGTGGGGCGGTGCGTTTGCCCATGTGGCTGAAACGCACTGTGGATCAAGTGATTCTCAGTTGGTTTGTCGGAAATCCGCAAAAATACGGTTTTCCCAAACCTGATTATAAACTTTATGAATCGCATCCAATTGTGAATTCACTGATTCTGTTTCATGCAGGCCACGGCGACATCAATGTGCGTGCGGACGTGGATCGCTTTGACGGTAAGACAGTGCATTTCAAAGATGGCGCATCAGGAGAGTATGACCTTGTTCTCGCGGCGACGGGTTATAAGCTGCATTATCCTTTTATCGATCAAGCGCTGCTTAACTGGCAAGGGGATGCGCCGCATCTCTTTTTAAATTGCATGCATCCTACACGTGATGATCTTTACCTTATGGGCATGGTGGAAGCGACCGGTCTTGGTTGGCACGGGCGGCATGATCAAGCTGAAATGGTCGCGCGCTATATCAAGGCCCTTGGGACGGATGCGGTGCAGGAGATTGCGCAGGAAAAAGCAGGCGCGTTTCGCCGCGCCGATGGCGGTATGAACTATCTGAAATTAGCGCGTATGGCCTATTATGTGGATAAGACAACCTATTTACGTGAAGTCCATAGAGTGATTGAGACGTTGCGCGGGGCGGCGTGACCGGGATTGATAGCGTCATATTGAATTTCAGTCCTGCCGGGTTGCGGGCCTTGAATGCCATTCTCGCCGTACTGATTTTTTCGATCGCGCTTGATCTGCGCCTTGCAGATTTTTACGCTTTCGTGAAATCGCCGAAGCCCTTGATTGTAGGTTTGATCTCGCAATTTGTTTTGCTGCCTGTGCTCACCTTTCTCTTGGTCATCTTCACTGCGCCCCACGCCTCGATCGCCCTTGGTTTGATTCTTGTGGGTGCGTGTCCAGGGGGAATCATTTCGAATTACATCACCCACCGCGCCAATGGTAACACGGCGCTGTCTGTGTCCATGACCGCTTTTGCGACGGTAGGAGCGGTGTTTCTCACCCCGCTGAATTTTGCCTTTTGGGGCGGATTGTATGAGCCAACACGCAGTTTGCTCCGCGAGATGTCAATAGACCCCGTTTCCGTCTTCGTCACCATCACGTTTATGCTGGCGCTGCCTTTAACGCTCGGCATCTTTGTGAATAATCGTTTTCCCGATCTTGCAAACCGCTTGCGCCGCCCAATGCAAGCCCTGTCACAAATCATCTTTATTGGATTTGTCATTATTGCGCTGGCCATGAACTGGCAATTGTTCCTTCATTATTTTAGCACCATTGCGGGATTGGTCATGGTGCATAATGCATGTGCATTGCTGGGTGGCTTTGGTTTGGCGACGCTCTTTGCGCTCAACATAGCAGACCGGCGTGCCGTCACCATCGAAACCGGCATTCAAAATTCTGGGCTGAGTCTTGTGCTGATTTTCAGCTTCTTTGGCGGTTTGGGGGGTATGGCGTTAGCGGCGGCCTTTTGGGGCGTCTGGCATGTGATTTCTGGGATTGCCCTTGCGCTTTACTTATCGAAGCGGGAAACTGTGGCATGACGCGCATTTTGATTACCGGTGCTACGGGCATGGTCGGGCAAGCTTTTCTACAAGAGCTTGCGGATACGGATCATGCTGTCACGGCGACCGATATTCGCCCGCCACCCGCATTGCCGCGAAACGCCTCGTTCGCGATGATGGATGTGCGCGGGGATGATATCGGGCGCATTATCGGGGATGCGAAACCGGATGTGGTGGTGCATCTCGCGTCAATTGTCACACCGGACAAAGAGTCGACACGTGACTTTGCGTATGATGTCGATGTGAATGGCACGCAAAATGTCCTGGATGCCTGTTTGACACATGATGTTGAGCGTCTTGTGGTGACATCATCCGGTGCGGCCTACGGCTATCATCCGGAAAATTGTGATCCGCTTACGGAAGAACATCCCATTCGCGGGAATATGGAATTTGCTTATTCCTATCATAAGCGTCTGGTGGAGGAGATGCTCGCAAAAGCGCGCATAGAACATCCAAGGCTGACGCAAGTGATCTTGCGTGTGGGCACAGTGTTGGACGCAGGCGTCGATAATCAAATCACAGCGTTGTTCAAACAAAAGCGTTTATTACGCATTGCTGGCAGTGAGGGCGCCTTTGTCTTTATTTGGACGCAAGACCTTGCGCGTATTCTCACATACGCCAGCCTTGATAGTCCGTCCGGCATTTATAATGTGGCAGGCGATGGGGCGCTTCCGGTTGCGGACCTTGCCGCGATGATGAACAAAAGCGTGATGACACTGCCTGCTGGGCTGATCAAAACGGCGTTGCGTGTAGCTAAACCCTTGGGTCTCAGCCGCTATGGTCCGGAGCAGGTGCGCTTTCTCCAATATCGCCCGGTTTTGGATAACACAAAGCTTAAAAATGTTTTTGGCTATGTACCGGAAAAAACCAGCGCGGAAACGTTTGCCTTGTGGTGGGAAGGGGCGCGCACATGAGCAAAGTTGCCGTCATCACCGGAGGAGCAGGCGGCATCGGGCAAGCGCTTTGTCAGGTACTTCGTGACAAAGCATGGTATGTGGTGCTCATCGATTTGCCGTCCGAGACATTATCTGCGCTTGCGTGCGACAATACTGACGTCTATGCCTGCGATCTTACCGATGCATTGGCAACACAGTCATTATGCCAGTCTCTTATTGACAAATATCCGGCCATTGATCTGGTGATCTACAATGCCGGGGTGACGCATATCGGCCTCTTTGCCAAGAGTGATCTTGCGGCGCACAAACGTGTGATGGAGATCAATTACCTCACGATGTTACATGTTGCGAAACATCTTCTGCCTGCTGTGCGGGCGGCCAAGGGCGTGCACCTTGCGATGTCATCGGTCGCGGGGTTTGCTCCGCTTGTGCAGCGGACGGCTTACAGCGCGAGCAAACACGCCGTAGAAGGCTTTATGAAATCTCTGCAGGTGGAAGAGAAAGCTTATGGGGTTGCGTGTGTGATTGCTTCACCGTCGTTTGTGGCGACGAACCTTGATAAACCGCATCCCAACAAGGAGGGGCTCTCGCGGCCAGGCTCGGCATCCGATGGGGTTGATTATATGACGCCGCGCAAGGCGGCCGAGGCCATCATTGCCGGATATGAAAAACGCAAACCGCGTATTTTGGTGGGGCTGGTCGCGCGCCTCAGTTGGATATTAGCGCGTTTTGCCCCGCGCCTTTATGACACCATGATGAAAAAACATATCAGATAGAGGCGGGGGTTGGCCGGTTCTAAAACGCTGATTTGAAAGCGGCTTTATCGCCACCATATGCGGCAAATAAGTGTCCATAGACACGCCGAATGCATTCTTGGCGTTCTTCTGTCAGACGCGCGGCGAGGTCTTCCGAGGGCCGCCCTTTGTCGAGGTCTTCCACCGTGATGCAGCCTTTTTGCGCGAGTAATTCTTCCATCATCGCTTGCCGGTCACGCATCACCCATAATTCCGCCCCGAGATTCAACACAATGGTCATTAATTGATCGATGGCAGGATCATCGTAATATTGTGGATTCTTTGGTTTGAAGCCGGGAAGGTCGTTTACAAAGTCAAGGTCAGGTGCATCACTCATTATTGGACTCGCTCAAGATTAAGATTGGGGTTTGATGGCGGGACGGCCTTTAAAGAAAATCATTTTGTCATCAAAGGAATCGTGCATTTCAAAACCGGTTTCCACCATGATGTCTTCGAGATTCGACCGGACAAAATCCGTCAAATACGGCTCGCCATTATCGGCGGCATCCATGGCGACGAAAAACATATTATAAACGGTTTTGTGTTTGTCCCCTGGAAAGTCAA
>JANQLI010000299.1 GCA_028280675.1 Alphaproteobacteria bacterium | reverse complement strand
CATTTGACGGCTGAAACTGCGGTAACGGAAGAATTTCAGAATGGCGATGGTGCCGACAAAGTTGATCAACGCATAGAGCAGCGCAATATCCAAAAAGTCCGGACGGCCCATGAGAAAATTCAGCACCGCCAAGACCAGCACTGTCTTGGTGCCGAAACTGTTCACCGCCAGCACCCGGTCGTATAAAGACGGTCCATAGAAAAGGCGCGCGATGACAATCAGCATGGCGATAAAAATCGCAAAGATGCAAACAGCGAGCGCAACGGTGACACTCATCAGCCTTTGCCCTCCAAGCTAGCAATCCGTTTTTTCATCTCCATGATGCCAGAGGGATCGGCCAGGTCTTTGCTGAGGGCATGGATGGTCAGCTCATCGTCAATCAAATCCACCGTGACCGTGCCAGGGGTCAAGGTCACGGAATTGGCCAAGATCACCAGGCCCATATCATTGAGGCCATCTGCTTTGACCTTAAACATTTGCGGGCGTACTTGCCCGAGATCGGAAAAGACAATTTTCGTTACCGCGATATTGGCTTTGGCGATTTGCTTAAACAGCCACGACCAATAAGCCAAAATCCGGAAGCCGAAGTGATAGGGCACCGCCTCATGATCGACCACATCCATGCGGTGCGCGATCCACGCGGTCATCACACAGGACAGAAAGCCGAAGATCATGATCAGTGGATGATCGAAATAATACCCGGACAATAGCAGCCAGGTGACCACCAGTCCGAGGAAAAGTCCAATCGTGCGCCCCATATCCTGCCCTTAAACGCCTCTCATCCCCCCGAATCGACGTGGGAGGCTCCCTAAAAGCGAAGACTCATAATATGTGATGATCGCCTTGACCAGTCTTTTCGGTCGAAAAGTGATCGGAAAACGGGCCTTAACGGCCAAGGACCTGACGCGGCCGCGGTCCGCCGTGACGCAGCCGCATCCAAGACCAAACCACAGCGAAATGCAGGCCGAGAAACAGGCAAATCTCGAAGATTTGCTGCGGCCCCCAGTCCGGCATTGGCTCAATCACCAAAGCCGGCGTCACCAGCGTGGCGTCTTCCATGGTGACAAATAATGTGACGAAGAGATTATTGCCCAGATGGGTGCCGAAAGCATATTCCAGCCCATCCCCCCACAGCACAAGAAAGCCGAGATAAATCGCCATACAAAAATAAACCCCCAGCGCCCAGGCGCCGCCGGCAAGCGCTTCGGGGTTGGCAATATGCAAAGCGGTAAAGATAAGCGCGGGCAGCAAGAGACGCAACAGCACATTCCCCGTCGCGCGGCCAATAAGCTGCATCACATAGCCCCGCATCATCACCTCTTCGGCAAGCACCTGAAACGGCACCAAGATGACGGCCAGCACGGCAAACACGGCCCAGGCGTGCCAATCGATTTGCAACGCAAAACGCTCCTCCTCTGTGGTAAAGCCGACCGCCAGTCCGATGGCCCCAATCAGCAAAACACCGGCCAAAGAGACATAAAATCCATGCCAGTTAAAACGCCCGTTCGAGAGATAGGTTTGCCACGGCCGGTTATGCAGCCAAGGCGCAAGCAATCGCAAGGGAACAAGAAACACAGCAATGCTGAGCATCAGCGCGATAAAGATGAGCGCCTGCACGGTCAAGGATTGCTGTAAAATCACATCGCTCGATTGCAGTGTGAAAGCGGCGACATTCACATCGAACAACGCTTGGATCGCCAGGATCGCCGCACTGCCGAGGGCCACACCGATCCCAACGATCAACACAAACCCAAGCGCATACCGCCACCAAGCATTTTTGCCGAGATAAGCGAGCTCGACGAACGGCCGTGGCGGGCCGCTCGCATGGTCCGTCATCTGTGAAAACGTGTCGGCCATTGGCCCCCCATTTGCAAAAATCAAAGACACGGGGATGATGTGCCCGCTGAGTGTGTCAAAATCAGTCATGCAGCATGTCATACTCGGTCCGTGTCCTGCAACTTTGGGGGCAAAGCCGTGGGACACGGACGTCCACAAGGGGGAAAAGTGGCGTCACCCCGTGTGGGGTGGCAATGTGAACTTCTGGACCCGAGATCGGGGGGCAAGATGAGCCCAGAAGTTTCGCCCGGGGTGACGCCAGACATTGGATCTCCTTTGATCAAGGCGGTGGGGGGGACAGCCGGCCCAATCAGGATCACCAAACTTTTCACGGGCACGCATGCGCCCAGTTATGCGTTTATGCGTGCTCGAAACTCTCCTTAATAATTGTCTTCAGACAGTTACACTCATTCAGCTCATTTTCTGTGAGCGCCTTCATATACATATCCAGCGCATCCAAGAGGATCGATTGATTGGTGCGCGACAGTTTCGCGCCAACCAATTTCATGGCCAGATAACGCTCGGGGTCGAGACGCATGGTCACGGCGGCCCGGGAAATTTTCTTTGTGCGTTTATTGGCTTGGGTTTTCGTCTTCTTGAGCGTGTCACAAACAGGTTGCGATTGGACAGGCGCCGCCTTCTTGAGTGGCTCGTCCTTCGGCTGCGCTTCAACCACAGAGCCTTTGTTCAATTCCGCGCGGATCATTTCGACCCGTTTGCGAATGTCGGCATCCTCAAGCTCATGCACACTATCGGGGAATGGCTCCTCAGCGAGGGTCTCCTCGCGCGCTTTGTGATGCTTTTTCTCCCAAATCGGGTCCATCAATTGCGGAATGCGCCGGGCGGCGACCGTCGAGAGGGGCGGTTTACGGCTATCGCCTGTCTCTTCAGCCGCAACCTCGCCTTTGACCTCTTCTTCAGGTGGCCGATTGACACCGTGATTGGCCAGATCCACTGCGGCCGGTTCCGCCTCACCTTTACGCGCAAGCAATCCTGCGGTCAGGGATGCATATTGAGATTTTACCATATATTCACCCTTTCCTATTGCAACACGCGCTTGCCAAAAGCTTGTGCTTTGCGGCCCAAGGCATTCATTTGTGGCGCCACATCAAGCGCATCACGGTCGCCAGTCCAACCGGCGTTAACGGCCTCGGTGCGGAACAAGCGATCCTCAAGATAGGTCCAGAGCTCTTCGATCTCCTGCGCCGATTTGCCTTTTGGATTGGACTCCATCACCGTGCGGCCATCGATCATGCTGGCGGCAAAATCAACCCGGTGATTGATAATCGTCGGCGCGACAGTGCCGTGCTGCGACAGCGCCACCGCCGCCTCAGATGTAATGCGTGCGCGCGCCGTCGCCGCATTGACCACAAAAACCATCTGCTTTTTGCGCGCCTCAACAATATCAACCGTAGGGCCAACGGCGCGCATATCATGGGGGCTCGGCCGTGTCGGCAAAACCACTAAATCAGCAAAACTCACAACCTCTGAAATGGCCCGCGTAATCGCTGGCGGGGTGTCAATAATGACAAGACGAAATCCTTCATTCCGTGCATGATCAAGATCGTGAAATAAATTGGAAAAAACGGATTGTATAAAAGCGGGTTCATTCGCTTCACGTACATTCCACCATTTTGCGAGTGATCCTTGGGGGTCTGTGTCAATTAAAGCCACAGGTCCCGCACCCGATCTCTCTGCTTGCACGGCCAGATGTCCAGACAATGTTGTCTTCCCTGACCCTCCCTTTTGGGACGCGAAGACAATCACGCGCATTGTTGGCAGCATGAGCACTCACCTTAAAACAGTTACAAGAATTCTGAAAACACAAGCGCGTTTAAGTACGCTTATGCCTAATGCATCTTTAGCAACATGTTTAGAAAGGTGGTGAGTGAGAAAAATACAAAGACATCTGCGGTCTCCTTTCGATAACCCCGCTACCCTTCTTGATGTCCAAGTGTTGGGCCGGAAGCTTTGCGTCCCGCCGTTCCCGACGGTTTGCCAGTTCGAGGAAAACGCCGGTGGCAACTAGATACGCAAGCCACCTCCGACGTCACGCACCACTATAAAGAGCAGGTCTTAATGCCCTGTAAAAAGAAACGGTCAAATGCAATCTATATGCGCAAAATTGCTGAAAAAACGCCTTAACAAAGACCTAATATACCGTACACAGATTATTAAGGTTAGTGGATCATTACCATACACCGTGACACGCTTAAGCTGTTTTGCGCCGCGCCTGCGCATCCCAAAGCTGAAGCCTATGCCGCGCCTACCCTTGAGGGGTCGTGGCAGAGGGTCGTGTCATGTCAGAGAGTTGCGCCGTTAGGCGCAGTCAATGCCAATAGATGGCATCACACTTATTCAGAGAGGTCTTCGGTTTCTGCAGCCGGATCAGGATCTTGTTCAGACCCCTTCGCCTTACTGCGGGGGCGATCCCAGTGGCACACCATCAACTCAGCAATATCACGTGGAATAGAGTCAAACAGCGCCAGTAACCGCTCTTTCGTAAGCAAGGTGTCATTATTATTACGAGCGCGGGAGAGCAACTGGAACAGTAAAACACAATCATTCCGTGTGAGATTGATCGATTTGCAGAGTGCTGCAAGCGCCTCTCCGCCTTCATCGCGCATAATTTTAATCAGCGTTTGGCGGCTGACGCCAGCCGACTCAGCAAAGGCGAGAAGGAAGTCATCCAGCTTCCCTTTTTTGAGCTTTTCCATGATGACGTCGGAAATATTCTCCTGCTTGATACGGCGTCCCTGAATGAAGTCGAGAGCCTCACGCTGTACAGGATCAAATGTGTTAATATCAATCTCACCGCTAATCACCGCATCCCGAATAGCCTCTTGCAGCACACGGCGTGATATTGTGAAGCGCGAAAAGACTTTTGCCCGGAGATCCGCTGGCAACCACCAAAACATTTGATAGGCCAATGTGGGATGTAAATCCGTCCGGTTCAAAATAAGCTTTTGCAACGAGGTGATATAGCGGCTGCGGCTCACCAGCCGTTCGAGACCATAGTAGGAGAAACATGTGCCCTCATTTTTGAGCAAGGTCTCCATAATATCGACCTCTCCCCAATCAATGAGCGCGTCGGCAACGGCGCTATCGATCGCTTTCCGTTCGGCAATAACCAAGCGATGCTTTTTATTGCCATGCCGGATGATCTCAATCAGATCTGCATTTCTGAGTTCCGTACTTTGCGATAAGATCGGGGCCGCAACAGCGATGTCATCGCTGGCTAAATTCAGGAGCAATTGCACAGGCGGCTCGGCCATGCCAGCAATCCGGTGCGCCAGCTTCACCCGCAGCGGAACATCGACATGGGCAACCAAGCGCACAAGAATCTCATCCACC
The DNA here is from genome assembly GCA_028280675.1 of Alphaproteobacteria bacterium. Classification (GTDB taxonomy): domain Bacteria; phylum Pseudomonadota; class Alphaproteobacteria; order SMXP01; family SMXP01; genus JANQLI01. The sequence continues at coordinate 880 of JANQLI010000299.1, read as the reverse complement.
AAGGCCCTCTCATGGGGCATGACTTTATCCGTTGAGAGCAAGAGCAAATCGGACAGACGCTTTACCAAAATGACGATGGGGTGCTCGACATGGATTTGACTTAAAGCCTCAGCCAAATTAATGGCGTTATCGAGATCGTCTTTGAGGATCTCAACGATTTCTTCCGGCGGATTGGCGCGAAATTCTTCTGTACTCGGATTATCGAAGACAGGCTCAAGATCTTCGTGCGCGGGGGACGTCTCTTGCGGCGTTGAAGGGTCGGCAGGCGCGGAGATGTCCACGACGTTTGGCGCATCCACCCCTTGCGCCGCATTGTCCTGCGTAGGCGGCCGGTCCTGCGGATCGGCTAAGAGGCCTGGCTTGTCGGCCTCATGCTCTTGCGGACTTATCCGCCCCTCTTCCGGTGGGGCGGTCTTCTGAGGACGCAGAGGTGTGCGCACGACAACAGACGCCGTGTCAAACGCAACGACTTGCCCGCGTTCCTCCCCTGAAGGTTCAGAGGAGGTAAACTGTACCCGTGGCTCATCTATAGATTGTTTATCAGCCAGTTACTTACAACCTCCGAATGTGGTCGCCTGCGATGCCCGGACGCCCCAAAACCGATCGACTAAACCTATAAAAACAGGGGATTTTTAAGATTCGGCTAGATTAAACGGTAAAAAACGCGCCTAATTTTGATCAAATTGCATCTTTAACCCTGAAAAACGCGCAAAACTGCAGGATTCGCTAGACGAACTGCAGTAAAATTTGCTCTGATAGGCGCGGGTAATCATGATGTTTTTTGTGGGCAACGACACCCACGGGGGGACATAAAGTGACAGAGTTAAAAATGAAGCGGTGCATGGCGGCAATCTTAGGCGTAGCTGGATTAGTGGCCTTA